>CAYVOY010000027.1:0-11778 GCA_964453395.1 uncultured Anaerolineaceae bacterium | reverse complement strand
CATGAGTCTCAAAGACACAGAACGCCTGATAAATGTGGATTGGGGTGTCGCCCAAAAGACTTATCCGGTTCCTTTGCAAGTTACCGCCTATGACCGCCAGGGTTTAATGAGTGACATTTCGGTCGTCCTCTCAAGCGAATCGGTACGTCTGGTTGATTTCTCATACACAACCCGCCAGCATATTATCAGAGCCAATCTCGTAATCGAAGTTGCCGAAATCAACCAGCTTAGTCGGGTTTTAGCAAGATTGGACAATCTGCCGAATGTAATAGAAGCAACCCGGGTTCGTCCCGGATAATTTTGCAGCGCATCTCTGAAACCTGTGGCTTTACGCATTGCCCTCTCTAAGGTAGAATATCTGCCAGAAGTTAAGTAAAATCTGGAGATAATTATGACCAAAATTTTTTGCAAATATCTTGATTGTTTATTTCTGGATGACCGCCATTGCAGTGCAGCCGCAATTGAGTTAAACCAGGAAAACGGATGCCTGACTTATCGACCTTCCGACGATGACGTTTCAATCAGCGATTGGGATGACGACCTTGAATGGGATGAGGACGAAGATACCGTCGGTCTTTGGGAAGTCGAAGAGGAAGAAGATCAGGAAGAAGACGAAGAGTAATTAAGGTCTTTCTTACTGTGAAAGGAAAAATTATGAGCAATAAACAAGCTTTCCACGCTATTAATGTATTTATCGAGCCATGGTTTCGGGAAGAGATCATTGAAAAAGTTCTCGAAGACTTCTCCAAATATACTGAAGAAAGTCGCAAAGAACTGGCTGAAACTCTTAAAAATGATGTAAAAGTGAGCGGCTTCCGCAAAACACTAACCGCACCAAAACGACTGCTAATTCGCGAGGCTGCAAAAGTTTTCGAAATCAATCCTTTCTTTGTTGCAGTGATTTTGAAATGCTGGGTGCAACTGTTTGCACAAAATGACAAAACTTTTGTTAGCAGCCTAAAGGAGCTTGGTTTTGAAGTTCCCGCCGAAATGCCCTTGTATGCTGACCCGTTCAATGCTTTTGACCAAGGCTGGCTTGAAGGCTTGGATTACGCTAAATTGATTGAAACAGTTCGCAAGACTGACGATAAACTTGAAATGTCCGATGATCAAATCGTTTTTTACGCTATTTTGAGGACCGGAAGCCTGCCAAGTGAGAAGGAAGCAGAAAATGACTGATAAAACCTCTGAAATGAATAACGAACCTATTGGAAAAACAACAATCGCTCCTTCTGTTATCAGCACGATTGCCAGTTTGACTACGCTTGCTGTTCCCGGGGTTAGCCGCATGTCTTCTGATGCCATTCAGCTCAGTTTCCCTGAAAATGAAGGCGTGAAACTTGAAATCAAGGATGAACAAATCTACCTTGATCTCTATGTAATCATCACCAGCGATCATAACGCCCGTTTGCTTGCTGAGACAATTCAAGAACGTGTCCATCGCGCGATTACTGAGATGGTTGGCATGACGGTTGCCCGAATCAATGTTCATATTGTAAATGTGGATATTGAAGCTTAGATAATTATGAAATTACGAACGCGTGCAAGATTAGTAGCTTTACAAGTCTTATATGAGATTGATTTAACGGAACATCCTTTAGGAACTGTTCTGGATTACCGCTCTGTCGAACAAGAATTGGATAATAGTCAACTCGAATTTGCCCGCGAACTGATATCCGGTGTTCGTGATAACGCAGCTCGATTGGATGAGCTGATCAGCAAATATGCTCCCGAATGGCCTATGGATCAGCTAGCTGTGATTGATCGCAATATTTTACGAATGGCACTTTGGGAGGTAGCTTTTTATAAGAAAACACCTCTCAAAGTTGGCATTAACGAGGCGGTCGAATTGGCAAAGATGTTTGGTACTGATTCTTCTCCACGATTTGTCAACGGTGTTTTAGGCAGTTTGGTTGAAAATTTAGAAAACATCCAAATGAACGAAAAGGACCTCCGGTGAAGTGAAACCTAAAGTTCGTCTTTACCACTTTTCTGTGACTCTTATCCTGATACTTTTCATTTTATCCGGCTGTGCTCTTAGTTTTCAAAATAAAAATTCGGTTAATCCATCTCAAAAGCACTTCATTCCGAGCAAACTTCATGAGCCTGACTTGGTTGAAGTTCAGTTTGCAGCAAAACCTCAGACCTTTCTCTCAGATAATGATGCGATAGTTCTGGAAATTCTTGATTTAGCAGAGGGTACAAAAAATAAAGCAGAAGATTATCCCCTAAATTTGGTTGATGGGGAATTTGTTACCAGCCTTTTCCTGCCCGAAGGAGCAAGCATTGCCTATCGCTATCGCCTGGTGCAGCCGGTTGGAGCTCCTGAACTATTAAGCGATGGCAGTATTTTACCCTTTCGTCAGCTTTTAGTTCGACAAAACCTGCAAATATCCGACATAATCGCCGGATGGAGCGAGCACATCTATCACGGCGCATTGGTCGATTTAAATGGTGTTGTCGCTGACGATAAAACCGAAGAACCATTGCCCGATATTTTGGTGAATGTATCCGGGAAAACAGCTCTGACAGATATGAACGGTCGTTTTTATATCCGCGGTTTGCCCGAAGGACTTCACAATTTAATCGCGACGAGTAATGACGGAAGTTATTTAACTTTTCAACAAGAAGTAAATATGGTTGAAACGCTTTCAACGATGGCGATTGTTCGAATGCAAGCCGCAAAAACGGTAACGCTTACCTTTATCGCAAATCAACCCGAAGGTTCACCGCAAATGCCAGTCAGGATTGCCGGAAACCTTCGTCAGTTTGGCTTGACCTGGCAAGACATGCTTAGAGGCAATGGCACACAGCCTGTAAACATGCCACTTTTGGTAAAAAATGAAGACGGTCAGAACGTTAATCAAATTAAAGTCTATGCCGGAAGCTATCTCCGCTATCAATACACCAGCGGTGATGCGAATATCAACAGCGAACGCGATGCGCAAGGCAAAAAATATGTCAGAGAGTTCATCGTTCCTGATGAAGACATAGTTGTCAATGATACGATTGCCAGCTGGCACACCGAACAAAATGGCGAAATCAGATTTTCAGTAAAAGCACCGGAAGACACTCCTGCCGACAACAATCTTTATATCCAATTCAAGCAAAATGAGTGGTCCAATCCCCTTCCCATGAATAAGGCCGGTGAAAATCTCTGGGAATTTGTTTTTTATCCCCGGATTGGCAGTGAAGAACCGATTGAGTACCGCTATTGTCGAAATGCAAATTGTTCAAGCGGCTTGGAAGAAAGTGAGACAAGTCGTTCTTTCATTGTTGGCAACCTCACCGAAAAAGCCGACGAAATTAGCGGTTGGTCAAATTGGGAGCCCGAGAGTTTGGCAGATAATTCTCAGCCCTCACTCGCCTTTGACGATGAAATTCTGCGCGGTTTGGAACTCGATCCGCAGTACTTGGCCGAAAATATCAATGCCACGCTCGATCTTATTGATAAAATGAAGGCAGCCGGTTTCAACACTTTGATTTTGACACCTGTTTGGGATGTTGACAACTACAAAAACCTGCCAATTATCGACAGTGACCCTCTGAATACCATCCCTTCTTATGAATTAAACCGCATTGCCGGTTTAGCCCATCAAAATGGTTTGAAAATTGCCCTCTATCCTCAACTTGAATATTCAACAGATATGCAAAATTGGTGGGAGAATTCTCAAAAAACCGAACTTTGGTGGCAGCAATGGTACGCACAATATGAGCGGATGGTGATGCATTCGGTCAAACTTGCCACGAGTATCCAGGCTGAACAACTCATTCTTGGCGGACCTGCGGTTGCTAATAGCTATCCTGGAAAACTGGAAACAGTATCCGAAAACTACGGAACACCCAAAACCAGTAGCGAAACCTGGTCAAAATTGCTAAAAAAGACCGATGATTACTATCAGGGTGAATTGCTCCTGGCACAATCAGTGGATAATGATTTCATTGAAACTTATGAATTCGATGAGCACGTCCAAGGCTTTTACTTGTTAATCGATTCTCAGACTATGTCCTCTGAAGAAGCCGAGTGGGTTTTGGACAGCACAATCGCAGATTTTCAAAATAGCCAAAACAAAGCGGTTTATCTTGCAATAAAAACCACTGACATGGATCCGGACTGGCAATACAACTACTATTACGCCTATCTGAATCCAATTTCTTACCGTGGATGGATTTCTGGTGTTTCCAGCCGCGGATTTGACCCATCTATACAAACAACAGATTTCTCAGCTTCAATTTACGGGAAACCTGCCTGGAATTTGTTTTCACAACCCAACAAAGGAGAATAAGTAACATATCATGAAACAGATCAATCAAACACTACGAAACGAACTTGAAAAACTGGGCTTGGGGGCCGATCAAAAAGTTAAATATAACCTAACCGTCCCAGAGATTGTAACGGAATCTCTTATTCAGAATGAAACCGTTCTTGCCGATACCGGCGCATTGGTCGTAAATACCTCACCCTTTACCGGCCGCTCGCCTAACGACAAATATTTAGTCGAAAACGGTGATCCTAATCTTTGGTTTGCATCGGGCACTGAACCTATGACAGCTGATAATTTCCACAAGCTCAAGGGAAAATTAATCGAATCTTTGAAAGACGAAACCATTTATGTTCGCGACGTAATGGCTGGTGCTGACCCCGAGAACAGTCTGCGAATCCGCGTTATCAGCGACATGGCTTGGCAAATGCTGGCATCGAACAACATGTTCATCGCCAATCGCAGCGCTGAACCGCATCAAGACCCTGATTTTACCTTGATCATTTCTTCCAAATTCGCCGGTGACCCGGCTGCTGATGGCTTGCGCTCACCCGCAATGGTTGCCCTCAATTTTGAAGAAAAACTGGTTCTGATTGGCAACACCCGCTATGCCGGCGAAGTTAAGAAATCCGTTTTCACATTGATGAATTATGTCTTGCCCAAACGCGACATCTTACCACTGCATTGCTCTGCCAATATCGGCAAAGATGGCGAAGTTGCCCTCTTTTTCGGTTTGAGTGGCACCGGCAAGACCACGCTGTCTTCTGATGAAGACCGTGCCTTGATTGGCGATGACGAACACGGCTGGAGCGATAACGGCACTTTCAACTTTGAAGGTGGCTGCTATGCGAAAACTATTCGCCTGAACCCAAAGTATGAACCCCTGGTTTGGTCAGCGGTCAATCGCTTTGGCGCATTGCTCGAAAATGTACCACTCGATGATATGGGACATCCAGATTTTGACGATAACAGCGTAACCGAAAACACCCGTGCCTCTTATCCGCTGACTTTTATCAGCAATTACGAGCCGAGTGGCACCGGCGGTCAACCGACTAACATTTTCTTCCTGACAGCGGATGCCTTTGGCGTTTTGCCTCCTTTGGCAAAATTGACCAAAGAACAGGCGATGTACTACTTCTTGAGCGGTTACACCTCAAAATTAGCCGGTACTGAACGTGGATTGGGCAACAAACCGGAAGCAACCTTCTCAACATGCTTTGGAGCACCCTTCCTCCCACTTAAACCAACCGTCTATGCAAAATTGCTGGCGGAGAAATTGGAAGAACACGGCACCAAAGTTTGGCTGCTCAACACCGGCTGGTCCGGCGGAGGTTTTGGCGTTGGAGAAAGAATCGCTCTGCCCCTCACCCGTGCAATGATCAGTGCCGCTTTGAGTGGAGAATTGAATGATGTTCCGACACACATTCATCCGATTTTCAATGTTGCTATCCCGGATAGCGTTCCCGGTGTTCCTTCAGAAATTCTCAACCCTGAAATGAGCTGGGAAAACAAAGAAGCCTATCAAACTGATGCTAAAGCCCTGGCAGCAAAATTTATTGCCAACTTTAAGAAATACGAAGAAAACGTTGGACCCGAAGTACCCGCTTCCGGTCCCGTTGCCTAAGAAGCAGGAGCTGTAAATGGATAAATTCATCATTCAGGGAGGCAAGCCACTTCATGGCACTATGCGACCATCCGGAAATAAGAATGCCGCACTTCCGATGATGGCTGCTTGTCTGCTGACAAAAGAGCCGGTTGTTTTGAAAAATATGCCCGATATTCAAGATACCCGAACAATGGCAAAGCTAATGCAGAGCCTTGGAGTCGAGATTACCAAAGATACGGAAAATTCAATCTGGACATTTCGCGCCGAACATATCCGCCCTGCCGATCTCGATCCTGACCTTTGTCGTCAGATTCGGGCGTCAATTTTACTTGCCGGTCCGATTACTGCCCGATTTGGCGAGTTGAAATTGCCCCCTCCGGGTGGCGATGTTATCGGTCGCAGAAGAGTCGACACGCATATCCTGGCGCTCGAAAAACTTGGGGCAACATTCAACTATAGCAACTACTTTGAGTTTTCATCCAAAGGTTTAATCGGAGCTGATATCCTGCTTGATGAAGCCAGTGTTACCGCTACCGAAAATACGATTATGGCCGCCGTTCTGGCAAAAGGAACGACCTACATCCGAAATGCAGCCTCGGAACCGCACATTCAGCAGCTTTGTCACCTTTTGAATGCAATGGGTGCCAAAATTCGCAATATCGGCTCAAACGTTTTGGAAATTGAAGGTGTTGACGAATTGCACGGGACGGAGTACACAATTGGGCCCGATTACCTTGAGGTAATCAGCTTTGTTGGTGCAGCAGTTGTCACCGGAGGCGAAATACGCATCAAAGACGCTGGGGTTGAATATTTGCGCATGGTGCAGCTTGTTTTGGAAAGAATTGGCGTCAAAATGATTTTTGACGGCGACGATATCATCGTTCCTTCAAATCAAACATTAGAAATTCAACCCGATCTTGGCAATGCAATTCCAGAAATTAGCGTTATGCCCTGGCCAGCCTTCCCCACCGACTTGATGAGCATCGCTATAGTTATCGCAACCCAGGCGAAGGGAGCAATCCTCTTCCATGATTGGATGTATCCCAGCCGGATGTTCTTCATCGACAAACTTGTTTCGATGGGCGCCCAAATTGTTCTGTGTGACCCTCATCGCTGTATCGTCAATGGTCCAACCAAACTAAACGCAGAAAAGCTCGACAGCCCTGATATCCGCGCCGGAATCGCCTTGGTTTTGGCAGCATTATCCGCAAATGGCGAATCGACTATACGCAATGTGGGACAAATTGACAGAGGATACGAGCGAATTGACCAAAAATTACAAGCGTTGGGCGCCGATATCGTCCGTAAACGAACGGTGACATCCGCAAATTAAAAAGATTTTGTTAAATGAAAAAGAGCCAAAAGTAAACCTTTTTGGCTCTTTATTTTATTGAATCTCTGGATTAATTACCGGCAGCAACTTCCAAAAATTGATTAACGACATCTTTCAGCATCGGCTCGGGCAATGCACCGACCTGACGATGAACAATCTTGCCGTCTTTGAGCATCAGCATTGTCGGGATGCCCTGAACGCCAAATTTGCCTGCCCATTCACTGTTTTCATCAGTGTTGACTTTTGCAACAATCAGTTTTCCGGCATATTCTTTGGCAATTTTGTCAAGAATTGGGGCAACCATGCGACAGGGTCCACACCAAGGAGCCCAAAAATCGACGATTATCGGCAATTCATTTTCCAAGACAGTTTTCTCAAATGCAGCATCGGTTACGTTAATTGGTTCTTCAATCATTTTCCATCTCTCCAATAATTTCAGTTAGTTATTTATGTACAGAAGTATACAGCGCTATTTTTAATTTACAACATCAAAGACTAAACAAATTGATTAATTTTTTCTAAGATAGCGGGAATAAAAACTAAACCACCGATAATGATGGCTATAAAAGCAGCAATCAACACAGAAGCAGCCCCCACATCTTTGCTTATTCTTGCCAGAGGATGAATTTCAGGGCTGGCAAGATCGACGATCGCTTCGAGTGCTGTATTCAGAAACTCTGCCATCCAAACCAAACCAATTACCAATAAAATTGCCAGCCATTCCAATCTGGAAATCCCCAACCAAAAGCCAAGGGCAATAACGCCAACCGTGGCAGCAAAATGAATCCAGGCATTTTTTTGAGTTTTTAAGACATAAGCAAGTCCATGAAAGGCAGCCTGAAATGAATTTATTCTTGTTTTCACGAATTGCTCGGCTTCATTTGATTTATTATTAAACATTCTGTTCACCAAATTTCAAAAAAAGAGGTAAAATACAAACCTGTTGGACCAATATAATGCGGGTGTTGCCAAGTGGTAAGGCATTAGCTTCCCAAGCTAACATTCGTCGGTTCGAATCCGATCACCCGCTCAGATTTCTTCAATCGTACGATAAGACATCAAAATGCGCAAGCTATTTCCTTCGGAATAGCTTGTTTCTTTTTAGAACCCAGATTGCAAAAAAATACTGCTGTTCTCTCAGCAGTATTTTCCATAATTCATATGATTAGTCTATCAATTTTTGATAGACCCGATGGTTTTTGTAATAGCGTACGCCAAGATTTTCAAGGTCTTTGCGCATTTGCACGGCTGTTTCCGCCACCTGGGTCAGTTCCGCATGAATAAAACGCGGATTATCCCTGGCAGCCTCAAGAAGAGCGTTGAAAATAATTGCGTTCCCACCCATTCCCTGATATTCAGGCAAAATCCCAATGCCGTTGAAATCCAGCCATTTTGTAGTTTTGATTGCGTAAAAGAGACGGATTAATTCAATCAAACCTAATTTGCCTTTATTTTTTTGCAAGGCTCCGCTAACATCCGGGAATGGCAAAACAAAGCCTACAATATCGTCTTGTTGGTTCAAAACAATTTTGATCAACTTCGGATCAAGCAATTGTAAGGCACTTTCCACAACCGCATCCAATTCACGGTCTGACAGAGGATAATATTCCCAATTATTGACAAAAGCCCGGTTGTAAGCTTCTTTAATCTTATAAATCCACTGCATGACTTCCTTGGTGTTCCGGAAATTCTTAACCCGGATTTTCCCATGTTTTTCGGCAAGTTTTACGGCTTGATTGACTTTTTCTGGTAAAACAAAATCCCTTGTGGAAAGATAACTGGAAACAAAATCCACTTCTTTGGTGAAGCCATAGTTTTCGACCAGTTTTTGGTAATATGGAAAGTTGTAATTCATCATGGTCATCATGCCACGATGTTCAAAGCCATAAATCTGAATCCCATAACCATCCAAAGGACCATAACCTTTTGGACCGACAATGCGTTCCAAACCTCGGGCACGAGCCCATTCGAAAACCCGATCAAAGAGCGCATTGGCCACTTCCTGATCATCAATTGAGTCAAAGAGATAAAATTCACCTTCCTTGCATTTGTGATATTCGTTGAAGGGGTTGTTCATTAAAGCCGCAATACGGCCAACCACTTTTCCATCCCGGATTGCTAAAAAGAAATCCGATTCTGAATGGTCATAAAAAGGATGCTTTTCCTTATCCATTTTCAAATACGCATCGGACAGGAAGGGGGGCACCCACTGTGCAGAATCTTTATATAACTCAAATTGGAAATCAACCAGCTTTTTTTGCAGTTCTTTACTATTTACTTCAATAATTTCGACCATGTATTCCTCGGTTCATGAATAAAGTATAAAAGTTATAACCTGAAAATCATTTAATAGATACGTTTAGGTGTAGCTACTCCCTATTATAGTCTTTATCGATGGATTTTGATATAAAAAGCAGCAAATCGTTGTAATCAATCCAGCTTTGCGCTATAATTCCTCCGCTATGTTTTTAGAATGAAAGAGGTTTTAGATGATTGAAGTAAATGAGTTAAGAAAAGGCGTCACTTTTCAGTTAGACAATGCACTTTATAAAGTACTTGAATATTCACACAACAAGCCAGGCCGTGGCAGCGCTACCATTAGAGTTAAAGCCCGCGATTTGCGCAAAGGGACCACACTTGAAATGACCTTCATTTCCAGCGACCGCGTCCAGGATATCCGTCTGGATTATCACAATGTCCAGTATCTTTATCGTGATGATAATTTCTATTATTTTATGGATATGGAAACTTTCGAACAACCGGCTGTTCCTGTTGCATTGGTGAAGGAATATGAAGGTTTTTTGAAAGAAAATATGGAAGTAAAGCTGACCTATTTTGGCGAAGAACCGCTCGATATCGAATTGCCGACAACGGTTGATTTGGTGGTTACCGAAGCTGAACCGGCTGCCCGTGGCAATACAGCCACTGGTTTAACCAACCTGGTTACTGTCGATACCGGCATCAAAGTTCAAGTTCCGGCTTTCGTCAAAACCGGCGATACCATTCGCGTTGACACCCGCACGGGCGATTACGTTACCCGGGTTAGCTAATTATGAGAACTCCTGACGGCCGCGAGTGTAAGTTTTTTTATGGTGATTACTATCGCGGTCGTAATTTCGAAGAATGTCGGGCTTTGAGCAGCCCTGATGATAAAAAGAAGTGGACATCCAATCTTTGCTCAAAATGCCCAATGCCCGGTTACCTTCGAAACAATTCTTGTGATAATTTAGTATATTCAGTGTTTATTGAGAGCTTTTTCTTTACAAAAAGAATGAAAGTTAAAGCCTGGTGTTCCCATGTGCATGATTCGGTCAAAGATCCAAATGTTGGTTGCGGGCACTGTCACGAGGCAAATCTTTCAAAATCTGATTAACTATCAGAGTTTCGTTAATTCCTATTCAAAGAAGAAAAGCATTTCCTTATATTGATATAATACCCACTTGGCAGATTATGCCTATAAACGGAGGTAGTATTGAAATCTCGTAACCAATCATTTTTCATATCGGCAATCTTGCTTTTTTCACTTGTCGCTATGATATTCTATGCAGTTCAGTCAGGTGCGCTCAACAATGAACCACTGACAATTAATGAATTAGCCGCTCAAATTAATGCCGGAGAAGTAAAAAAGATTGAAGTAAAAGAAGACGATCTTTATGTTACTTATCGGAACCCGAATTCCCCGGAAAGAAAAAGCGCTAAAGATCCCCAAAGCGGCCTTGTTGAACAATTAATCGACTTAGGCGTCTCACCTGATAAATTAGGCGATTCCGAAAACATAAAAATTCAAATCGTCCTGCCCGGTGTTTGGGACTCACTCGGTGTCTTATTAATCAACCTTGTTCCATTTATCCTGATGGGCGCGATGTTCATGTTTTTCATTCGCTCAGCTCAGGGTTCCAACAACCAAGCGATGCAATTCGGCAAATCCCGGGCTAAAGTACTTAGCGGCGAAAAGCCAACCGTAACTTTTGACGATGTTGCCGGTGTGGATGAAGCAAAAGAAGAACTCGCTGAAGTCGTTGAATTCCTCAAAGAGCCACAAAAATTCACCTCTTTGGGTGCTCGTATTCCAAAAGGTGTTTTGCTGGTTGGCTCTCCCGGAACCGGTAAGACTTTGATGGCAAGGGCTGTTTCAGGCGAAGCAGGCGTACCCTTCTTCTCCATTTCCGGCTCTGAATTTGTTGAAATGTTTGTCGGTGTCGGTGCAAGCCGTGTCCGCGACTTGTTTGACGAAGCCAAAAAGCAGTCTCCTTGTATCGTTTTTGTTGATGAAATCGATGCCGTTGGTCGCCAGCGCGGTGCCGGGTTAGGTGGCAGTCATGACGAGCGTGAGCAAACCCTTAACCAATTATTGGTCGAAATGGATGGCTTCGGCACAGATACGAATGTTATCGTCATCGCCGCAACCAACCGCCCTGATATCCTTGACCCCGCTCTGATGCGTCCCGGTCGCTTTGACCGCCGCGTTATGATGGATCGCCCTGACAAAAATGGTCGAGAAGCAATTCTCAAAGTTCACACTCGCGGTAAACCGGTTGACTCCTCAGTCGACTTGGCAGAAATTGCCCGTTCAACTC
>CAYVOY010000026.1:0-11874 GCA_964453395.1 uncultured Anaerolineaceae bacterium | reverse complement strand
TACAAAAAATGGATGCCGCACTCAACCAAGCCGGAGTTGCCCAACGGGCTTCCGCGATGAAATTTGTGCGCAAGCAAATCATTTTCATGGATTCCGAAGGATCGGAAATCGAAAAAAACATTATCGAAGTTTTCCCTTCTCTCATGGTTCGCGGAATCGATAAAGACGGCGGTATGCAAGGCCGTAATTACCTCCCAGGAAGGAGTGGACCGAGCCGTGGCTGGGAAAGCCTGGACGAAAAGCTTTTCCTCGAAAACGCAGACCGAATTGTCCGCGAATTGAACCAGCTTTTGGTTGCCGATGACGCTCCAAACGGAAAGATGTCGGTCATTCTCATGCCCGATATCATGTACCTCCAAACGCACGAAACCATTGGCCATGCCCTCGAGCTTGACCGAATTTTGGGTTACGAGCTGAGTTTCGCCGGTGGTTCTTTCGTTCGCCTGGAAGATTTTGGCAAACTGCAATACGGCTCCGAAAAGCTGACCGTTCGCGCTGATGCCCTCGTCCCCAACAGCCCCGGTTCTTTCGGCTATGACGATGACGGCGTTCCGGCTCAGGATAACCTCCTAATCGACAAAGGTTTGTTGGTTGGTGCAATTACCGGTCGCCAGATGGCAGAAGAAGCCAACGCCAAAGCCAAAAAACGCATTTTTGAAGGCTCAAGCGGTGCAAATCGCGCTACTTCTTTCTATCGTGTCCCGATGGAACGCATGACCAACATTAACATTGACCCGGGCTCAGACGGAAATCTGGACGACATCATCGCCAAAACCGAATATGGTGTCGTGATGGATGGCGATAAGAGCTGGTCAATCGGCTCTAACCGTGAACAATTCCACTTTGCCTGCCATATCGGCTGGCTGGTTGAAAATGGCGAAAAGAAAGCTGTGGTCAAAAACCCAACCTATCGTGGCGAGACCGTTCCCTTCTATAACAACCTTTCTGCCGTTGGTGACGAAAGCACCTGGCATGTTCATTATGTAGATAACTGTGGCAAAGGTGCCCCCAACCAAATTATGCAATTGGGTCATGGCGTACCGGTTTGTCGCTTTGATGATGTACAGGTAGGAGAATAAGATGAACCAGGTTATTCAGTTATTAAAAACTTTACGCGAAGCCGCACTTGAGCGCAATTTGAAAGCCTTCATTTCTTATCACGAAGAAGACAGCTATCTAATGCGCTTTGCCAATTCTGCGATTTCCTTGAACACGAACGAGCATTTGATTCGCCTGGATTTCACCGCTTTTGAAGGCCGCAAACGCGCCAGCTTCGACATGATTGCGGACCCTAAAGACCTGGACGGAATGCGCCAGGCATTGGACAGACTGGCCGAAATGCTACCACATCCCCAGCCTTTGACTTATGAACCAACTTTCCCGGTCTTTGAACGTGATGTCGTTGACACACGTGCCTACGACCCGGCTTTGGCTGCCCTGAGCAATGAGGAGCGTTTGGCATACTTCAACACCTTGGCTGAAGGTTTGGAAAGCGATGACGTCAAATTGAGCGGCATTTTTGCCAATGGTGTAACTACCACCGCCCAAATTAGCACCGCCAGCGAACACACTCAATACTTCCGCTCTACAGATGCCCAGATTACGGCCGTTTTGTCTTCCGAAAGTTTGAAATGGGAAGTCAACGCCGAGCAATCCGCCCAAAAGAAGAGCGATTTGAACGCCGAAGCATTGCATGAAGATCTGGCATTGTTGGTCAACCATTATCAGCATGACCAGTCAGTAAAATTACCGGTCGGTAAATATACTGTCGTGCTTGGTCCGGCTGCAATTGCCGAATTGACCGATATGATGGTCTCTTATGGCATGCAAGGTGCCGCTTTGAAGCAAGGCATGTCCTTCTTCAAACCGGAGGACCGCGGAAAATTGGCTTTCTCACCGAAAATCAATGTTTCAGACGACCCGAATGAGGTTGAACTTTTTGCTCAGGAAGCTGATGTCTTTGGACGGCAACGCAAAGCCTTCGCCTTTGTTAAAGATGGCGTTTTCCAAGATTTTATCTGGGATCAGGACAGTGCGGACGAGTTTGGCGAGACTGCCACCGGCCACGACGTTTCGCATTTTTCTGTAACAATGGCCGGCGGAGATTCCCCGATTGCGACGTTGAAAGAGCTGATTGAAATGCCACGCGAAGAGGATGTCTTGTACATTCCCTATATTCACTACATGAACGTCGTCAACCCGACTCAGGGCATGGTTACCGGTTCCAGTCGTTTTGGCGCCTTGTATTTGAAGAAAGACGGCAACGTTCAGGTGCCTTTCAATGTGCGTCTGACCCAGCGCTTCCAGGATTTCTTCGGCGAGCGAGTTGAATGGCTGAGCAAAAAGCAAGTGGTTTACAACGTTTCCAGCTCTTACGGTCAACGAAATCCAATCGCATTGAAATGCCCAAGGTTTATTTGTGTGAAAGATATCGAAATTTCTCACTCTAACCCTTCCTATTAAAAAGTTAAATCAAAACATGGCAGGCTTCTCATTTTTTTGGAAGCAAAAGAATCGGAAGCCTGCCTCGGGGAAAAGCAAAATCAGCATAAAAATTTTTCCCAGCCCGTTTTTCTAACCATCCTAAACGCAAAAAAACCTGCAACTTGTTAATAAATCAGGTATGATTAAGCCCATGAACGAAAAGGCAACAAATGGCAAGCAGATTCGCTTGACCAGCCTCTCGAATTGCGCGGGTTGAGCTTCTAAGCTCTCTGCCGAGACGCTGGCGCAGGTTCTGCAGCCAATCAAAGACACTTTCAATCCTGCGGATTACCCCGACTTGATTGTCGGCTTGGAGTCCGCGGATGATGCCGCTATCTGGAAAATTGACGATCAGCGCTCTTTAGTCATGACTACTGACTTTTTCACACCGATTGTCGATGACCCCTATGATTACGGCGCGATTGCGGCTTGCAACAGCCTATCTGATGTCTATGCGATGGGTGGGAAGCCGCTTTTGGCGCTTAATATCGCTGCTTTTCCTGGGAATTTACCGGTCGAAATGATTCGTGAAGTCATTCGTGGTGCCGCAGAAAAAACCAAAGAAGCAGGGGCGGTAATTGCCGGTGGCCATACCGTTGTTGATAAAGAACCAAAATTTGGTTTGGTGGTGATTGGCATGGTTGAGAATGACAAAATCATGACCAAAGGCGGAGCAAAACCGGGCGATAAGATCTTCCTCAGCAAACCGCTCGGGATGGGCGTAACCACGACTGCCTTCAAAGGCGGCGTTGCTACAGAAGAAGATTTGGCGGAAGCAAGTTTTTGGATGAAGACCTTGAATAATAAAGCCGGACAGTTAGCGCTCGATTGCGGTATAAAAGCCGCTACAGATATCACCGGTTTTGGCTTGATTGGGCATTCCAGCGAAATTGCCCTTGCCAGTTCAGCCGGGCTGGATTTTGATTTCAGCAAAATGCCTTTTATTGAAGCTTGCCACAAGCATGCTGAGAATTTCCTATTCCCCGGTGGAGCGAGCAACAACAAACTCTTTTATGGCGATCGGGTTTGGTTTGACCCCAAACTGACCGATATCGATCAAATGTTGCTCTTCGACCCACAAACCAGCGGTGGCTTGATGATGGTCGTTCCCGAAGCGAAAGTTGAAGAATTCCAAAATTTGGCTAAAACGCGAGATATCCCCGTTTGGGAAGTCGGCAGCGTCAGCGATAATTTGGGCATCCGCGTCCACAAAGCTTTTCAATGATTGCCTAATAGATTGAGGATGTCTCTGTCAAATTAGCAGGGTGAAAGCAATTTTTTCCATGATGAAACTTGCTGGCTCCCTTTTCTCCCTGCCAACCCTGTCCTCCGGTCGTTACATTTTATTGGCTTTCAACAAAGGTTTTTGTTATAATATTGTAATTAAGCAATACAGAATACAGACTTTTTGCCTATTTCCCTTGTCTCTTGCTTAATCGGTGCATATAATGTGTTTACATTTCGTGCGTTATTGTTATGCTTGTTATTTATTAATAAAATATATATTTGTTAATTAACCATTATTTATTTCATTATTGTCCGTTTCATTTTTATCTTAACGGTTTTAAGGAGTTTTTATGAAGGAAAAAATCCAACAATACGGTGGCTTTATGGCTTCCATGGTCGTGCCGAATCTGGGTGCATCTATAGCCTGGGGTCTGCTTACTGCGATGTTTATAGCAACCGGTTGGTTTCCTAACGAGCGTTTTTCGCAGCTGGTTTCCCCCATTCTGAAATATTTGTTACCGATACTCATCGGCTACACAGGCGGTCACATGTTTCATGGCAAGCGCGGTGGTGTTATCGGCGCACTGACCACTATGGGTGCGGTTGTTGGTACGGATGTCCCCCAGTTATTAGGCGGAATGATTATGGGTCCCCTTTCTGCCTGGCTTTTGAAATTATTTGACGATTGGATGGAACCTCGTATCCCGCTTGGTTTTGAACTGCTAATTAATAACTTCTCACTTGGGATCCTTGGTGTCTTACTGACAATCTTCGCCATGCTTGTGACAGGCCCACTGGTTACTATCCTGAGCAACGGTTTTGGTTCGGCTGTCAACTGGCTGGTTAATGTTAAGCTTTTACCGCTGGTTGCCTTGATTATTGAACCTGCTAAGGTGCTCTTCCTAAACAATGCCCTCAATATTGGCGTTTTGGCACCTTTAGGTGCAATTGCTTCTCAGGAAACCGGTCGTGCAATTCACTTCATGATCGAAAGCAATCCCGGTCCCGGATTGGGGCTCTTGCTTGCTTATGCAGTTGCCGGTAAAGGTATGCTGAAACAGTCCGCTCCCGGTGCGGTTATCATCCACTTCTTGGGTGGTATTCACGAAATCTATTTCCCTTACGTATTGGCTCACCCGATAATGATTATATCTATGGTGGCAGGTGCTATGCTTTCCAGTTTGTGGTGGGTGATTACCGACACAGGTCTGGTTGCCCCTCCTACACCGGGCTCAATTTATGCCTATCTGGCGATGACACCCAGGGGTTATCTCTTCAAAGTTATCGTGGGAGTCGTGATCGGTGCAGTTGTAAGCTTTTTGGTTGGCTGGTTAATTTTGAAACGCTTCCCTGTCAAAGAAAAGGAAGACAATGTTGAAGAAATCGAGATTGAATTAGATTAAAATATGTAAAACGCGGTCAGGCTGTAAAGTTTCCTGAACACGTTTTAGAAAAGAGTAAGTATGAATACAGCCATTGATTCCAAAGATATTAAAGAAATTGTCATCGCTTGCGAAGCTGGTGTTGGCTCAAGTTTGATGACCGTGAATGCAATGAAAAAGAAAATGCAGGCTGTCAATCTGACCGATGTCAAAATTTATCACAAAGCGGTTACTAATCTTGACCCTAAAACAACCTTCATCATTTGCCATGAGGGCTTGAAGAAGTCAGTCAAACTCAAAGCCCCGGATGCGGTGGTGGTGAGTTTCAAGTTATTTTTCAACGACCCAATTTTTGATAAATTGGTCGCTGATATAAAAGTTGGAAAGGAAATCAAAGCTAACTAAACGGTTCTTTTGAGCCGCTTTCTTCTAACTTATGAAAGGAAGGAGCGCTTTCAGCAATTATGTCACGAATATTATCTGAAGAATTAATAGCCTTAAATTCTCAGGTCAAGACAAAAGAAGAAGCGATTCTTGCCGCGGGTGAGCTCTTGGT
Organism: uncultured Anaerolineaceae bacterium; assembly: GCA_964453395.1. Taxonomy (GTDB): domain Bacteria; phylum Chloroflexota; class Anaerolineae; order Anaerolineales; family Anaerolineaceae; genus Mesolinea. The sequence goes on along the minus strand of CAYVOY010000026.1, from coordinate 6,225 downwards.
TCAAGCCAGTCGGGTTGAAGCGCCCTATGTTCAAGGCATGCTTAAACGCGAAAAAAGCATGTCTACCTTGATTGGGAATGGGGTTTCAATTCCTCATGGCGAACATCCTGATTTGAAATATATTAAAGAAACAGCCATCTCTTTTTTGCAAATTCCGGAAGGCGTGGAATGGGAAGAAGGCGAAAAGGTCTATTTGGTGCTTGGCATCGCCGCCAAACTTGATGAACACATCGGGATTTTGCAAAATCTGGCTGAGCTTGTGGACGAAATCGAAAGAGTTGAGTTTTTGTCTAAAACAACAAAGAAATCTGATATTATCGAAGCACTTCGTCAACAGGGTCAAAGTGATTAGGAAAAGATGAATTACGATATTAAACTTGTGAAAAACTATGAGATAAATACTCAGCTTGTGATTGAAAATTGCAACAAAACTGCACATCGGGCGTTGTGAAAATTGTCCTACAAGCCTTTTTTGAACAAGTGGAAGTGAGGAAGAAAGCATAATATGATTAATCAATTCTTAAATAAGGCTCCTGCGGATGGGGTGACAAGATTTATTTTTGTGCGGCATGGGCAAACTCATGCCAATGCAAATCACTATTTGCAGGGTCAATCAGATGGGCTTTTAAACGAAGTCGGTTTAGAACAAGCCCGGGAACTTGGGAGCCATCTCAAAGACGTTTTCATCGAGAAAATATATTGCAGCGACAAAAAGCGCGCACAAGCCACCGCTCAGGCGATTGCCGATGAAAAAGCGATGCCAATTATTACTGAAGCCCGCTTACAAGAATGGAATTGCGGCGATTGGGATCTGATGTCCTTTGCAGACTTTATGAAATTAATTGAAGAGCAGGGTTTAGATACTTCTGCATTTGAGCCACCAAACGGTGAAAACGCAAGCCAACTGCGCCAACGGGCAAGGGAAGTTTTGAGCGACATTTTTAATGAGTCGAAAGGCAAGAGCGTTTTAATCGTTTCGCATGGCGATCTTATCCGTAATATGATTGGCAGCCTGATGCAAATCGAAGCGAGTATCGCCAGAAACATCCAGATTGATAACGCATCTTACAGCGTCCTTGAATTGTGGCGGGGGAGCTGGCAGATTGTGAAGCTAAACATTACAACTTATTAGAGGCAAAGATGAAACAGTTAGGAATTGGTGTAATTGGTTTGGGGGCTATCGGGGCAAAACATTTAAGCTTGCTACAAAATATGCGCGAAGCAAAGATTGTCGGTGTTTCTGATATCAAGCCGGAATTGCTCAACAAAGCCATCGCCGGAAGCCAAATTGGGGCTTACGCAGATTATCACCAACTCTTGGCCAATCCAGAGCTCGAAGCCGTGATTGTCGCCACACCCGACCATCTGCACAAAGATATTTGTATAGATGCTGCCAATGCCGGAAAGCATATTTTGGTTGAAAAACCAATTGCCAGTACCATTGAGGACGGCGAAGAGATGATTGCTGCTGCAAAAGAAAACAATGTCAAGCTGATGGTTGGCTTCACGCTGCGCTTTGTTCCTCATTATGCGCAAGCCCGGGAAATAATCCACAGCGGCAAACTGGGCAAAATCATCAGCGTTTATTCGCGTAGATTAAACGTTATCTCGCAGGCAGAGCGCCTGGGCGGCAGAATTGGCGTTTTACATTTTTTGGGCACTCACGATTTTGACCTGATCCGCTGGCTTTTGGGGGTTGAACCCGTCCAGGTTTACAGTGCCGAATCGACCAGTATTGAAAAACGATATCCACAGGAAAATGAAACCTTCAACACCTTCAAGTTTGCTGACGGTACGCTTGCTTGTGCCCAGATCGGCTGGAATTTAACCACCGCTCATCCGGGTGGGCGCGATTTCAAACTGACTGTCATCGGCGATAAGGGCTCTCTCGATATCGACCTTGCCAGCCAGGGTTTGCAAGTCTATTCTGAGTTTGGATCAAAATTCCCCTCCACCGCTCCCGGACTGGACCTTGAAGACAAGGCTTTTATCGACTGTGTTTTGGACGATAAAGAGGTTCCTGTCAGTGGGGAAGACGGTATCATTGCCTTGAAGATGGTTTTCGCTGCTCTTGAATCCATCGAAAAGGATGTGCCGGTCAAAATTGACTGATCCTGAAAGCGAAAAAGGATGAACAGAGCAGACAAATTACCAGATTTTATCTCCAAAGTTCAGGGACGACTGATTGTTTCTTGTCAGTCAACGCCAGAAGGAAATTTGTAAATGAAGGAATATTTATTAGGCATTGATATCGGAACAGCTTCATCGAAAGGGGTTTTGATTGAAGCCGCAAGCGGCAAGCCAGTGGCTGAGGTGTCCATTGAACATGAGCTTTCGATGCCCAGGGCAGGTTGGGTCGAGCAAGACGCTGAAACAATTTGGTGGGATGAATTCGTCCAAATTGTGAAAGACTTGCTGGTACACACCACAATTCCACCTTCTGAAATCGCCGGTATCGGTATTTCGGGGATTGGTCCTTGCGTTTTGCCGGTTGATGCAGATTTTAAGCCACTTCGTCCGGCAATTTTGTATGGAATTGACAGCCGCGCCTCGGCTGAGATTAAGCAATACGAAGAAGCACTCGGTCCGGATGAAATTTTCAGAAGAGCCGGTTGCGAGCTTTCCTCCTCTTCCGTTGGCCCAAAAATTTTGTGGATCTACAAGAATGAGCCGGAAATTTACCAAAAAACGCGTTGGTTCATGAGCTCTCAAAATTTCATTGTTGCCCGCTTGACCGGAAGAGCTGTGATTGATATTTATACTGCTTCGACTTATTCGCCAATTATTGATGTTGAGAAAAGTGAATGGCTTGATGAAGAAGTCGCTGGAATCAATCCTTTTGATAAGCTGCCGGAAAAAGTTTGGTCGACCGATATCGTCGGCAAAGTGACAGCTGAAGCGGCGAAAATCACCGGTTTGGCAGAAGGCACACCGGTTGTTGCCGGTGCGATTGATGCCGCTGCCGAAGCGGTGAGCATTGGGAATGTCGCGGTGGGTGAAACCATGGCGATGTTCGCCAGCAGTAATTCGATTATTGCGCTGACCGACGTTTTTACCCGTTCGAGAACTTTTTGGGGCTTGAACTGGCTTTTCCCCGGACAATATGCCCTGGTCGGCGGTATGGCAACTGTTGGCAGTCTGACGAAATGGTTTCTTGATAACATTTACAGACCTGATCCTGATTCACAAGAAGACAACCCGTACGCCCAAATGAGCCGATTGCTCGAAAAATCAAAACCCGGGGCAAATAATTTGCTGGCTTTGCCTTATTTTGAAGGCGAACGAACGCCAATCTACGACCCAAACGCCAAAGGGGCATTTTTTGGGCTGACCCTGCGCCACAGTCAGGCTGACCTTTACCGAGCCATGCTTGAAGGGGTTGGATTTGGCATTCGCCACAATCTGGAAGCTTTGGCAGAAGAAGGCGTGGCGGTAAATCGCATCAATGCAGTTGGCGGAGCAACACAAAACTTAGGCTGGATGCAGATTATTGCTGATATTGCCGAAGTTGAGGTGCGCATTATGCAGGGCTATAGCGGTGCGGCTTTTGGTGCGGCAATTCTGGCTGGCATTGGTGTCGGTATCTATAAAGATGCATCCCAAGCGAAAAATTGGGAGCAAGCAGCCATCAGCCTGAAGCCAAATCCGGATAATGCTGAGACTTACCGGCGGCTTTACCCAGCCTTTCGGCGATTGTATGAGGACACAAAAGGAATCTTCCGGGATTAGGCTTTCGGAAGCAGGATGGTATAATTTTTCTGTTAGCCTTCAGCTAAAAACTGCCTGTTGATCGCTGTCCTCCGGTTCCTGTTTTTGGGCCGATCCACTTCACATGAAGTTAAGGAGCAAACATGAAACGAACATTTATCCTCTTCAGCCTGAGTTTAAGCCTGCTATTAATCGCCTGTGAGCCTTTGCAAACGCCTCCGGCCGAAAGCAGTTTCGAAGCCAAAGAGTTTACGCTTACAGAAACTCCGATTGAAACACCAGAACTGCCCTCGGAAGAGAGCGAAGTAGTTATCGCTACCGTTAGGCCAAGCGCAACGCCAATGCCGACCAATTTGCCGATTCCATCCCCCGAAATAGAAGTAATTCCGGGCGAGATGGTGGCGATGGCTGGAGGTAGTTTTATGATGGGCTGTAATGCTGAAAACAATGGCGGTTCGAAATGCCCGGAAAGCGAATTGCCTTATCACGAGGTCGTTCTTTCCCCCTATCTAATCGACCGTTTTTTGGTTACCAATGGGCAATATCAGGAATGTGTTGAAGCCGGTGTTTGCAAGGCGCCTCGCTCTCAGGCATCCAGAACGCGTGAGGTTTACTATTCAAACCCGGATTATGCCTTCTATCCAGTGATTTTCGTCACTTATGACGATGCAAAGACTTATTGTAGATGGGATGGAAAGCGCCTTCCAACTGAGGCTGAATGGGAAATGGCGGCGCGTTCGGCTACGGATTCTCTCTATCCCTGGGGAAATGAAGCACCTAATTGTTCAGTTGCTAACAGCTACAACAACGCCAACCTTAGCCCTTGTGCCGGGGATACGACAATGGTCGGTTCTTACCAGGCTGGAGCCACTGCGGATGGCGTCATGGACATGGCCGGCAACGTTTGGGAATGGGTGGCAGATTATTATTCGGTGGATTATTATGCAAACAGCCCCTTAGAAAACCCACAAGGTCCCGAGAGTGGCGTTGAAAACGTTGTGCGTGGTGCAGGTTGGACAGGCAAATGGAGAACACTGAAAAACAGCCACAGGGCTTACGACTTGTCGTTTTATAACGGGAACGATTTAGGCTTCCGCTGTGCAATGGATGGGGAGTAAGAATAGAGGCAGGTCCGGAGAGATTTTTTTGCCTTAGCCACACGCTGTCTTCCTGCAATTGAAAAATAGATCTTGAATTTTTTAAAGCGTTAGCTTACAACTGCAAACAAAACAAAAAACCTCGTGATTTCACGAGGTTTTGGTTTCGATGAGGGTTGCTGCTTATCCCAAAGAGGCTTCGACCACTTTGGTAAAAGCTTTTGGATCGCGCACTGCAATATCAGCCAACATTTTGCGGTTCAAAACTACGTTGTGTTCGCGCATACCGGCGATTAAACGGCTGTAGGTTGTGCCGTTCAAGCGGGCTGCGGCGTTGATGCGAGCGATCCACAGACGGCGCAAGTCGCGTTTGCGGTTGCGGCGGTCTTGATATGCATACCATTGGGCATGCAGGAAGGCTTCGTTCGCACGTTTGAACAAATGATTGTAACTGCCACGATAACCACTGTTATGGGCAATCAGCCGTTGATGACGGCGTCGGCGATATGGTCCACTTTTTACTCTTGCCATGTTTACTCCTTTGCGGTCCCCTGGGCGTCAGAATTTAATCTTGTTGCGTACACCCAGCAGCCACACTAATCCGAAAACGACAGGACAGTCCTTAGTCCTTTTTACTCATGTAGGGTGCCAAGCGCTTAATGTGCTTAACCAAACCGTGGTTGCTGACCTCAAGTGTTTCAGCGAGCATGTATTTCGTTCGCTTTGAGGTGTTGCGACGAAGATGGCCTTTGCCGATCTTGGTGCGCACAACTTTACCGGTACCGGTCATGCGGAAGCGTTTGGATGTTGCCTTATGAGTTTTTAATTTGTACTTTCCACTACTCTGTTTGCGTGGCACGATCAAACTCCTCTAATAAAATCCAACGGTTTTCCGCGCACAAGGCGCAAAAATCCCGCTGGTCGATAAACCAAAGAAAGATTATAACAGATAAGTTGCTAAACTGACAAATTAAATCGCGATTAATTATTTTTTGGGAGCCAGCATCATGAACATGGTGCGCCCTTCCATGCCGGGTGCTTGTTCAATGTCTGACACGTCGCTCAGTTCTTCTGCAATCTCACGCAAATCTTTCAAAGCAAGTTCAGGGTAGGTTATCTCACGGCCTCTAAAGCGAATGGTAACCCTGACTTTCATCCCGCTTTCTAACCAACGGCGAGCATCGCGAACTTTGAAACCCTGGTGATGATCACTGGTTTTAGGACGCAGGCGAATCTCTTTAATCTCAATTTTGGTTTGAGATTTGCGGGCTTCGCGTTCCTTTTTCTCTTTTTCGTAGAGGAACTTGCTGTAATTGACGATTTTGCATACCGGGGGAGTTGCATTTGGTGCAATCTCAACCAGGTCTAAGTCGGCATTTGCAGCCCGACGTAAGGCTTCTTCAAGGCTTACGATTCCAAC
>CAYVOY010000025.1:2195-11882 GCA_964453395.1 uncultured Anaerolineaceae bacterium | reverse complement strand
TTTTCCCCAATTTAAACAACAGTAGATAATCTATACTTTATGTTTTATAGTTAAGGCATAATGGCGATAAAGTAGAAAGGATAAATATGAAATTATTAAAAAGATGGATTGTAATTATGTTAGCAGTTTTCCTGGCTGCGTTAATCGTCCCCGGCATCACAGTCAACGGTGATAGTGGCTGGGTCAGCTATGCAGTAATGGCAGCGGTTTTGGCATTGCTCAACGCAATTTTATTGCCAATCCTAAAAACATTATCATGTGGTTTGATTGTTTTGACCTTCGGAATCTTTAGCCTGGTTTTGAACGGAGCAGTCTTCATGCTCTCCTCAAACATTGCGCAATCCTGGTTTAACTCCGGTTATCACGTAGACAGTTGGTGGTCAGCATTCTTGGGTTCGGTAATTGTCAGCTTCGTAAGCATGCTGTTTTCGGATGCCAAATCAAACAACCGCGACAGAAATGTCAGGGCTGATTAGTTTGTAAATATTTAGAAGGCAGAGGCAATCAAAAATTTGATTGCCTCTTTTTTTAAATTGCTAAATAAAAGGTGCAATATCGAGTAAATTCTTGCACTTTCCACCAATTGTGGTAACATTCATCTGTTAAATTCGGCACAAGCCGAAAATTCTAACCTTCCGCTCCTGCCCGCCAACGGCTACAACAGGAGCAAACCCGAGGAAAGGAGCCTCGAAGTATGCATAAATACGAACTTGTAGTAATTCTCCAGGCAGATCTGGAAGAAGCAGTGCTTGACGCTGCTGTTGAAAACATCGAAACCCTAATCAAATCCAATGAAGGTGAAATCACTAAGATTGACCGTTGGGGTAAACGCAAATTGGCTTATCCAATCAACAAAACCAATGAAGGCTATTACTTCTATGTTGAATTTGATTACAAACCCGAAGAAGTTGCCAATCTCAAACGCACAATGGGCTTCAATGAACAAGTTTTGCGCTCCAGCGTAATTCGTGTTGATTAATTTGGAGGAATAATGACTGAAAACAAATCTTTTGACCGATCTGACCGTGGTGATGACCGCCGTGAACGCGGAGGAAACCGGGGCAACAATAACCGCCGTTTCGTCTCCCGTCCCAAATTTTGCCAATTTTGCAGCGATCCTAAAATTGCCATCGATTACAAAAATGTCGAACTGCTTTCCCGTCTCATCAATGAAACCGGAAAAATTCGTCCTCGCCGTCAAACGGGCACCTGCGCCAAACATCAGCGCGAAGTTGCTACAGCTATTAAAAATGCCCGCCACATCGCCTTACTTCCTTTCGAAGGTGATTTCTGGGCAGATAACAATTAATAAGTGGTCAAAAAGAGCTAAATATGGCAAATCAACCACCTGTTGAAACAAAAAAGCACGTTGCACGCAAACAAAAAGAGGAAAAGCAAACTAAAATTGCCATCACTGTAAGCGCTGTTATTCTGGCTGTGGTCGTTGGTTTGCTTGGCTATGTGTTAATCAATAACTATATTGTCAAACCAAATATCGTTGTTGCAAAAGTTGGCGAAACCGAAATTAAGGCCGGTGAATTCCAGAGCAGCACATCTTATGCCCGCATGAATATGCTCTCTACTGCTAATCAGTATGTCAACTATTTTGGCGATATGGGTAAGCAATATGCCTTGCCTATGCTGATTGAATTGAATCAAACTGAACAATTTGGCAAAAATATCCTCGATGAAATGATTGATGATGTTTTAGTCAAAGAAGAAGCCGAAAAACGCGGAATAACTGTCAGCAAAGAAGAAATTCAAAAAGCAATGCAGGAACAATACAGTTATTACCCTGAAGGCACCAACACTCCTTCCCCAACATCAGAACCGGTCTACACTCCGACCTGGTCAGCTTCACAATTCGAACTGATTAATCCAACGAATACTCCTGAAGCCACTGAAGAGCCGGAAGAAGGCGTCGAAGATGAAACTGACCTTCCTGTTGAAGAAGAAAACGTAGAAGCTGACGATACCGATGAAGATGTCGAAGTTAGCCCAACCGAAGTTCCGACTGAAGCTCCAACTGCGACACCTTATACGGAAAAGTTATACAAAGAGAATGTTAAAGAATATCAAGACGCCCTAAACCCTTACGGTATCAATAAGAAGGACCTTGAAAGATTTACCCATAACAGCCTCTTACGCACCAAACTCATGGAAGACATGACCAAAGACATGCAGCCGGAAGAAGAACAAGTCTGGGTTCGTCACATCTTGGTTGCAACCGAAGACCTTGCCAAAGAGGTTATTGAAAAATCGGAAGATGGCGAAGATTGGAACATTTTGGCTTCCGAATATTCAACCGATGAGGCTAATAAAGATAATGGCGGAGATCTTGGTTGGATTGGACGCTCCGACAATTATGATGCTGATTTCTTAAATGGGGCTTTCAAATTAGTAAAAGAAGGCGAAATTAGTCAGCCTGTTTCTTCACAATTCGGATACCATATTATCCAATTGGTAGCCAGAGAGACGAATCCTGTCAATGAAACGAAATTCAACCAGTTGAAGCAAAACTTCTTCAATGACTGGCTTGAAGTTACCCGTGATTTCCGGGAGGATATCGTTATTTATGACGAAGCATTGGTAAAAGTAATTCCCACTACCCCGGCAGTCCCGAGTAGCCTGATGGAATTCGTTACTACGAGCAACTCATAATTAGTTTTTCTTTACGAAAGAGCCTGAAATTCAGGCTCTTTTTTGTTATCTTCTAAGCTTGTTATTCTTATTACTTGTCTGTCGGTATGAAACATACTGGAAAAATATACCAATATACTTATCAAAGCTAAATCCATTAATGAGAATTTCGGACTATGCCTCAGTTTCCAATTTCTTTTCATCATCTTGCTTTATAATTCCTGGGAAGGAAAACATATGCCACCAAAAACAGGAACTTTTTACGTTGTCGCCACGCCAATCGGTCATCCCGATGAAATAACACTGAGAGCACTCAACGTCCTCAAATCGGTTGATTTAATCGTTTGTGAAGAACGCAAAGTCGCTTCGCGCCTGCTCAAACAAATCCAGATCAGCAAGGATCTTCTCGAGCTTAACGAGCACAACGAAGATGAAATGATCCAAGAAGTTTTGCTAAAACTCGTTCAGGGTCAAAACCTTGCCCTGATATCAGATTGCGGAACGCCGGTTTTTTCTGACCCCGGTCGCAAAACGCTTGAGTTAATGTATGGATCAGGCATTCCTGTCGTTCCCGTTTCAGGGCCATCCTCTTTGATGACCGCCATTTCAGCTTGTCCTTTCGATTTGAAACAGTTTCTATTCCTTGGCTTCTTACCGCCCAAAACAGAACAACGGAAAATGGTGTTGCAACGCCATCGCAGCTCCCCTAACCCAATAATTCTGATGGACACGCCCTATCGTTTAGGCAAACTTCTCGAGGAAATCAGTTCCACCTTCGGAAAGACTCAAAACATCTTTTTGGCAACCGATCTCACTCTGCCGAGCGAACGCATTTTTATTGGACCCATCCAAGATGTCCAAAAAGAAGTGGGTCAACGGAAAGCGGAATTTATCCTCATTATTGAAAAAAATCAACGGAGGTTTGCATAACTCCTTCAAAAACTCTCAAAGTTCGCGATAAAGAAATCGAGCTTCCGGTCTACATGCCGGACGCCACCTATGGTTACGTCCGCAGCCTGACAAGTGACGACCTGCGTCGGGTCCAGTTGCCCGCCTTGATGATGAACGCTTTTCACCTGATGCAAAAGCCCGGCTCTACCGTCATTAACGCCTTGGGCGGTTTGCCCAAAATGGCTGATTGGGACGGTTTGATTATGACCGACTCAGGTGGTTTTCAGGCTTATTCGCTCATCAGTCAAAATGCCAAATTTGGCAGCCTCACACCAAAAGGGATTCAGTTTCGACCCGAAAATTCTGACCGGAAAATCAATTTAACTCCGGAGAAAAGCATTCAGCTTCAATTCGGCTACGGTTCGGACATTCTAATTTGTCTCGACGAATGCACGCACATCAACGCTCCCTATGCTGAACAAAAGCTCTCGGTTGAACGCACTGTCGCCTGGGCAAAATTGGCGAAAAAAGCCTACCAACAGCAGCTCAACTCCCGAAAAGTCGAAGACAAGGACCGTCCCCTTCTTTTTGGTGTGATTCAGGGTGGTGCTGAGCCTGACTTAAGAAAACAATGCGCAGAAGCGCTGCTCGAAATCGGTTTTGATGGCTTTGGCTTTGGAGGCTGGCCTCTGGATGAAAACTCCAATTTAATAACGGATATCCTGGAGCTGGTACGCTCCTTGATTCCCAGCGAATTCCCCATTCACGCCCTCGGCATTGGACACCCGGAAAGTATCGTCACATCATATAACATCGGTTACGACATGTTCGATTGCGCCCTCCCAACCCGTGATGCCCGCCATGGCAGGCTTTATCGCAAGGATGGCGTTCAGCTTACCTCAAAGACCCAACCGGGATGGTTGAAATTTACTTATATCAACAGTGAAGAATACGTTCGCAACCCTAACCCAATCGAAGAAGGTTGCGATTGTCCTTGCTGTCAAAACCACAGTTTAGGCTATCTATATCATCTCTACAAAATGCGCGACCCTTCCTATTTCCGTCTGGCAACCATGCATAATTTACGCCTGATGACCCGGGTAATTGCAGATTTGAGAACGAGCAATGTTGCCTGAAGACTTAGTAAATGCCTTCATCGCCAAAGTTCAAGAAAGCTCCAAATATGCTCAGCTTGAACCTGCTTTGGTCAAACAAATTGCGACGGAAGAATTGCGCAATCAAAAAGACGAGAAAACAGCTCTGAAAACTACCCGCACCCGTTTGCATCGTTTGGCCGGCGCATTCATTACAAGCAAGTTAGACTATACGAAGTGGTTAGCTATATTCAGGGATATCCCTCCTGATAATCAAGAAGCGCAAAAAGAAGCCGCCAGGCAAATGATGAAGCTGCACGCTTCCACGCAAGAACGCCTGCCCTTCCTTGAAAGCTTTTATCAGCAAACCCTGGCTTCAATCGCCCCCGTCCATTCCGTCCTCGATTTGGCTTGTGGCTTGAATCCCCTCGCTATTCCCTGGATGCCATTAGCAGAAGATGCGACTTATTACGCCTGTGATGTCGTCAAACCGATGGTCAATTTTATCGAAAATTATTTCACCATAATCAAACAAAACGGAGAAGCTTTTAGCTCTAATCTTCTGACCGAAATTCCATCAAAAAATGTAGAGTTAGCAATCATGCTCAAGCTATTGCCAATTCTCGACCAAGTCGATCCAAAGGCTTCAAAACGACTTTTGGAGACGGTCCAGGCTAATCATTTCTTAATTTCTTACCCTTCCAAAAGTTTGGGAGGCCGCGAAAAGGGAATGAAGCAAACTTACGCCCAGCATTTCGCCCGCCTTATTGAAGGGAAAGCTTTCTCATCAATTCAACACTTCGAGTTTCCGAACGAAACGGTCTACCTCTTATCAAAATGAACACACTGACCGAAAAAGAAATTGCCAAGCTGATTGACTCCGTGCACAAATCGCACAAATACCGCAATTTGGCATTGCCCGATGCCTTCTTGCTCGATTTAATCAATCAAAACTTGAACAATTCAAAGAATTTTTCAGAGTTAAAGTATAACTTTCGCAAAACTCTCCACAATGTGATTGCCCCCTATTTAGAAGACATCGACTATCAAGCAGAGATAAAAAATCTTAAATCCGGACTTGAAGACTTAAGTTCAGAAGAGGCACTAAAAACTTATTGTCTAAAAATGATGGCAAAACATGCCTCAACAAAAGAGCGAATTCCGCATCTTCAGGCTTTCTTTGACGCAATCCATGCTGTTATCGGCGAGCCGGAAAGCGTCCTTGACCTGGCTTGCGCTCTTGATCCGCTCTGCCTTCCGTGGATTCGGCTTGCTCCACAAGCAATCTTCAAGGCATTCGACCTGAACGGCAGCCGAATTCAATACTTGCAAAGTTTTTTTGATGCCGCAGGGATAAAAGCAGAAGCCATTCAGCAAGATATTTTGTTAAATCCTCCGGAAGTGCATGCCGATTGTGCATTTTTCTTCAAAGAAGCCCATCGTCTCGAGAAACGCCAACCCGGTTCTACGCGCATCCTGATTGAAAACACAAAAGTCAAGACCTTCATCCTAAGCCTGCCTGCCTTTGACCTGAAAGGACATCATTCCTTGGAAAACTACCATCGCAACTTGGTTGAAAAAGCCATCGAAGCCAAAAATTGGGATTTAGAATCAAAATTGATTGGTAATGAAATCATTTTCTTCATACACAAGGAAAGCAAACTATGAGCCCTCAAGATGATATTGTCCAAGCCTTAGAACGTTACAAAGCATATTTAACCGAAGACGAATATCAGGCTTTGCTCTCTGAATCTGATCAAATTGCCCCATCTGCGGTGCGCCTAAACCTTCTCAAAGCCCAAAAAACAGCCCCTAAACGGCTTAGCGAATTGGCTGATAAATATCGCTGGCAAACTGAAAGCTTAGCTTTCTCTGAGGACTCTTTTCAGGTGTACGATTCCCAGACCTCGCCCAGTCAGACGCTTGAGTTTTTGCTTGGCCAATACTATATTCAGGATGCCGCCTCAATCTTACCGGTTTCACTTTTTAGCAAATCAGAAAAACCATTGCTAAAGCTGGACATGGCGGCTTCTCCGGGTGGTAAAACCACGCAGATGATTGATGCCTCGCTCGACAGGGATTTTGTGATTGCAAACGATTCCTCAGCTTCGCGCTTATCTGCTTTGCGAACCGTCTTACAAACTTGGGGAGCGACAAACTATGCCATAACCAACTACGCGGGTGAACGTTGGGGAGATTGGTTTCCTGAAACCTTTGATCAGATTTTACTGGACGCCCCTTGCTCGATGCAGAGCCTTCGGGCATCATCCACGCATCCACACCGCCCAATAACCGACGATGAACGCGGTCGTCTGGCAAGTCGCCAGACTGCCCTGCTCATTTCAGCCGGGAAAGCGCTGAAAGTTGGTGGAGAATTAGTCTATTCAACCTGCACCCTCGCACCTGAAGAAGACGAAGCTGTGCTGTCTGCCTTGCTTGAAACCTACCCCAATTGCTTTGAAGTCGACCAGCAATTCGCGCAAAAATATGCGATCAGAGGCCTCACTGAATTTGAAAACCAAAGCTTCCATCCGGATGTCATCCATTCGCTTCGTATCTGGCCTTTTGTATTCCAGACCAACGGCTTTTTTGCTGTCAAAATTAATAAAGTGAAGAGTTTGTCATCAGAAACAAGCCCCGCTCCATTTCGCGAATTTCGCCTAACCGGTTACAGCCACATTTCTCAAAATCTTGTGAACGACATCCAATCTTTCTTTGAAGATGTATACGGAATCAATTTCAATGCTATTTTAGAAGCACACTCCCTTATAGCTATGCGTAAAGAAGACTTAATTCAGCTGATTCCCCAGGCATATCTCGAAAATTTCTCAACCTTACCGTATAACGCAGTTGGGATGCCTTTGGGCAAATTTATCAAAGACAAACTCGAACTCAGCCCGGAATTTGTGCTCCGCTTTGGTCCTCAATTTCAAAAAAATGTTTGGGAAATGCCGAATGAACTCATTGGGCAATGGCTAAAAGGTTATGATATCCGCGGCATTGAACCGGCAAATATCCAGCTCGGAACGGTGATTGCCTTGCGTGATGCCGAAGGCAACAACATCGGTCCTGCTAAGGCTTCCAAGGGCAGGCTGCGTAATCTATTACCAAACCGGCACTTAAAAATCTGAAATAGTTACTTGAAAAACAGTACTTATTTCAGACTTTGAAATTCTAGCTTGCTCTTATGAAAAGCTGATTTTTTAACGGATTTATCTTCGACAATTTAGTCGCGCTGTGTCAACCAAATGGCGCATGATCGCACTGCCGGCAATACAGGCTGTTTCCATCCTAAAAATATTATTGCCGAACGAAATTTGCTCGTAGCCATATTTTTCAGCCAAAGCGACTTCTTCAGAGCTAAAGCCCCCCTCAGAACCAATCAGAATCACCAAAGAAGGATTTTCTATCTTCGTCAGCGGTTCAATCATTTCAGCACAGACTTGCTGGACAATCGCTGTCCCTTCCCAGGCAATCAATTTTAAATCGTGCTCGCTGGTTTCTTTTAGCATCTCCTCAAAAGGTGTCACGTTCATCAGCTCCGGCAACTTCGAGCGCATACTTTGTTCGCAAGCTTCGCGAGCAATTGCTTCTAAGCGCTCCTGCCTTGCCCGATTGGTATTCAAATCTTGCACCAAAGAGCGGGATGAGACATAGGGGTAAAATTTTGCAATGCCGATTTCGGTTGCTTTTTGAATAATCATTTCGATTTTATCGCGGCGAGCCAGGCTGTAAGCCAAACTCAATTTGATAAACGGTTCAGGTCGGCCCAGCTGTTTGTCCATAACATGACCGACCGCATTTTTCGCTTTGACGTCATCCAGTTGAACCAAATATTCCCAACCGGAATTATCTAAAACGACCACCGCGTCTTTTGCGTCCAAGCGCAAAACTTTCCGAATCTGTTTAGTCAAATCTTCAGGGAAAGTGACATGACCATCAAGAATTTGTTCGTTGTTCAAAAAGAATCTGTCCATACTTTGATTCTACTCGATTAATCCGTAGAAATTCAACAACTTAGGCAAAAATTGCCGCACCAACTGCCGTTGCAAATTCAGCATTCTCCGGAATAATGAATCGCTTTCCATAAAGTTCCTCAAATCTCCCCAAAACATACTGCCCCAATGGCATCTGTGAAAGATTACCGGTAATGATTACGCTTTCCAATTGATGCAAGCGGGCAGCCAAAACCGAAGCTGTACCAATCGATTGGAAAACCAAATTCACAATACCGGCTGCTAAATCCTCTTTCGATGCCAAATCCTTTAATTTCCCGAAGTTTGAGGCCGTCGTGTCCGCCGTCAATCCGGGGATTTCTTCTGCGCTGATATCTCCGATATTCAAATCGACCTTGAGCAAGTCGCCCTGAGTAGCCAAAGCGGAAATCGTTTCAAAATCATGGACGTTCAACAATAATTGAGCCAAACCTTGCAAGGTGCCCCCGCCTACCCCCGAACCAATTACATGCTCAATAGCCTTTCCTCGGGCTGCTACGATTGAAGTTCCCGTGCCCATGCTGACCACAATTGCTTCCTTCAGTTTGCTTAAATGCAAGCCGCCCAAACCAACACAATCGAACTCGGGTACAAGGCTGACCGGAACGCCAAAAAGCTCATTCTGAAGGTAGGCTGCCCCAACACCGGTTGCGTGGATTTTGTCAATCTGGCTTAATTCTTTGCCGGATTCTTTCAAAAAACGCCCCAAACCGCCACTGCCCGATGTAAATGGATCGCTTGCTTTGACGCGCAAAAAGCCAAACAGCTCGCCGGACTCGTATCCGACAACTTTCGTCGTCGTTCCGCCAATATCTAAACCAACAATCATGCCCATCTATCCTCCAGATTTTTTATCGACCTTATTATAAACAATACTTGCTATCTCCAGGTAACAGGAAATAGGAAACAGGAATTCAAAATCAATCATTCATAAGCCCCAGTCCTTTTTTTGACTACCCCTTATTTGATGTTAAACTGGAAATTAAAATCAATGTCTCTTAGGTTTTTGTCAGATTTTTTTTTGACGACCCTACGAACCGACATCATTCTGTTTACTATATCCAGTT
>CAYVOY010000025.1:0-2185 GCA_964453395.1 uncultured Anaerolineaceae bacterium | reverse complement strand
GTCTCTAAAAATTTTTGGCCAATTTTTTATTTACAACCCCACCTGCTCCCTGTTTCCCGCTCCCTGCTCCCCGTTTACCATTTCCTAATCTTCAATTCTGCGGTATAACTTTCCTGCTATGGAAATAAAAGACAACACAAAAAATATCCAATTCAAATATCTCGATCTCGTTACGGTTGCTTTTACCGTAATTCTGATTCTCAGCAATTTCGGTTCCTCCGCAAAAATTATTGACTGGGGTTTCTCAATCGGGAAAGTTCCGCTTGCCTTCGACGCGGGAACCTTATTTTTCCCATTCGCTTACATTTTCGGCGATGTTTTGACCGAAGTATACGGCTATGCTAAATCGCGCCACGTAATTTGGATTGGCTTCGCAGCCCTCGTCTTCACATTCCTCATGTTCCTGCTTATCCGCTTCCTCCCCGGCGAAGCCGGTTGGCTGGAAAGTGTTGGGCAAAAAGCCTTTGATGACATTTTAAGCGGAATCAGTGGTGGTGGAATTATCCTCGCCAGTGTCAGCGGTTATTTGCTTGGTTCTTTCTCCAATTCAATGATTATGGCAGTCATGAAAAATTTGACCAAAGGCAAACATCTCTGGCTACGCACCATTACCAGCACGATCGTTGGCGAATTCCTCGATACGATGATTTTCGTCCTAATCGCATCCGCAACCGGTGTCTTCGCCTGGGAGCTGTTTTGGAGTCTTGTTTTGACTAACTACATCTTCAAAATTATCATTGAAATGCTTTTTACCCCAGCAACCTATTGGATAACCAAAAAGCTGAAACAAGCGGAAGGGGTTGAAGTTTTCTCAGATCTCAAAGATCTAAATCCTCTGTCGTTTTAGGCTTTTCTTTTCGCAAACCTTCGATACTAATCACAAACTCTCCCCTGATTTTTTCTTCGGAGAGTTTTGCGATTAATTCCGAAAGCTTCCCGCGGTAGTGCCTTTCGAACTTTTTGGTTAAATCGTTTGCCACCACGGCATTCCGGTCGCCCAAAACTTCCAACGCATTTTGTAAAAAAGCAAGCAAACGGTAAGGGCTCTCGTAAAAAACCAGCGTATGGGGCGATTCCGCTTCCATCGCAATAAAACTTTTTCTCGGGCCGGCTTTATTTGGCGCAAAACCTTTGAAAGTGAAACTGTGCAAGGGTAAATCTGCCAATGTGAGTGCCATAATCACTGCCGAAGGTCCGGGAATGGATTGCACTTCAATCCCTGCCTGAATCGCCTCATGTGTCAATAAATAGCCCGGGTCAGAAATTCCCGGCGTGCCCGCATCAGTAACCAAGGCAATCGACTCCCCCGCCTCCAGTTTTTCTAAGAGTCTTGGCACAACCTTGCGCTCATTAAAATTATTCAAAGCCGTTTGCGGTTTGGAGATACCATAATGCTTCAGCAAAACGCTGGTTTTACGCGAATCTTCACTGGCGATTAAATCCACCGCCTTCAAGATTTCTACTGCGCGAAAAGTCATATCACCTAAATTTCCAATCGGGGTTGCCACTAAATAAAGCATATCGTTCTCCTCGCCCTAATTATACGTTAGGTCAACAATTCTGGCGGCTCGTGATAAAATTTTTAAAATTCAATTAAGGCAAAACACCATGGAAAGAACTGTCCCCGTCCGCTCATCAGAAGAAATCGACCTCTACCTTCGCACAATCTACTCGCTGCTTCGCTCAACCAATGAAGTTGCCATTCGAACACTCGAAGGGGTTCATGCCGGCACCAATTCTTCTTTGCATACTGACGCAAATGAAGACCACCTGGACGCTTCTGCGTTTATTTATTCAATTCAACGCTTGCCTGATGAAATTATCAATGTCCGCAAAGTGATTCTCGGGCAAACTTCGAGCAGCTTTATTGAATATGGTTATACCAACATCGAAGAATGGCAAGAAGTCTCAGCCCGTGCCCGGCGCCGAAAGTGTTATTATGACGGTGACGAACAATTGGCTTGTTTCATCGCCTCCCGTTCCGATATTGATGACGTTGTGCCTTGTCTGACTGCTTTGCAAATTGAATGGAATAAACTCCATTTTATGCTCAACACCCTGCCGGAAGGCTTTTTGGAAATAGCCGTCCCCTCCAATTCAGAAGCATTTTCACAACTTGCCGATTATTTACATATATCTGAAGCCACACTTGTTCGTTTCTACACCATTTTTGGTGACAATTTCA
>CAYVOY010000024.1:0-12355 GCA_964453395.1 uncultured Anaerolineaceae bacterium | reverse complement strand
ATTATGGTCAGCAATGGTTGTCTTTGTGCTCAATGTTTTGACGCTTTTTATATTGGGTCGCTGGTTGAAAGGGATGCAAATTCAATCATTAGGCGGGGCTTTGGCCTTAATGGTTGTCTGTGCTTTGGTTGTAGTTGTTTATTACTGGCTCTTTCTCGTCGTTTTGACTCGTTTGCCTAATTGGCTTTTCCCTTTGGTCTCTACATTTTTAGTTGGTGGTTTGCTCTATGTGAATGCCAATTTTATCCCCGGAATTGTTATCGTAGATTTTAACAGCGGCATAATCGTTCTTATGGTGCTGGCTGGTGTGAACACACTTTTGGGCATTTATTTTGCTTTTGACATTGATGATGAGTTTAATCTTCGAACAATTAAACGGATTATTGGTAAAAAAGCGGAGATTCGCAAATCTGATGAGCCGGGGATTCTTTTTATCGAAATTGACGGTTTGAGCGAAAGAATGATGCGTGAGGCAATAAAACGGGGCAGTCTACCGACCGTTAAAAAGTTGTTGGACAGTGGAAAATTCAAACTTGAAGGCTGGGAAACGGATTATTCATCTCAGACCGGTGCCATTCAATCAGGCATTTTGTTAGGGAACAACAGCGAGATTCCAGGCTACCGCTGGTGGGATCGCGAAAATGGAAAGATGATGCGATCGGGCAGTTTTAAGGATGCCTTCGAGATTGAAAAGGCGCATAGTAATGGCGAAGGCTTGCTGAAAGGTGGAGCTTCACGTGGGAACATGTTCTCGGGCGATGCCAGTGAGACGATGTTAACCGTCAGTACTATTCTCGATTTTGGTAAGCGGAGTGGACCTGGTTTTTATGTTTATTTGCTCAATCCATTTACATTTGCCCGACTTTTATCCGGTTTTTTGTATGGCGTTTTGCGGGAATGGGCGCAAAATATTGCTCAACGTATTCGCAAGGATAAATTCCGGGTGAAATCTCGCAACTTCTTTTACGCTTTCACACGAGCTGCCACTTGTCAGGTAATGCAAGATGTTATAACTTTTTTGGTGATTGGCGATGTCTTGCGTGGTTTGCCGGCAATTTATATGACTTTCCCCGGCTATGACGATGTCGCTCACTACACCGGCGTTGATTCAAGAGAAACATTTCAGACACTCGAAGAAATGGATCGTTTTTTTGGCAGAATTTTGAGGGCGTTGGAGGAAACGCCTCGTCCTTATAAAGTTGTTTTTCTCTCTGACCACGGTCAGACGGCAGGCGGTACTTTTGAGAATGCCTGGGGGATTAGCTTTGACAAATTGGTTCGCAATGCAGTTTCCCATCCGGTGGATATTTTTACCAATCCTGAGGTGAGTGAGGCTTGGGAAAAATGGCAAGCGGCTCTTGCAGAAGAACAAAAGCAAATGGACAGAAGAATAAAACAACTTGTGCCATTGCGGATTTTACTTGGAACGAATAATAAAAAAGCATCGGACCAACTTGTTAAGACAACAGATCCCGCAGACAATTTGACAGATGCTGACCCACGTCCGCAACTTGCGGTTTTTTCTTCTGGTTGTTCGGGTTTGGTTTATTCCACCGATGCTAAAGTGCGCCTGAGCTTGGAAGAGCTGCAAGAACGCACGCCAAATTTGGTTTACAACATTTTGGATCATCCGGGTGTGGGTTTTGTCGTTGTTCGCTCGGAAGTTGATGGAAACATTGTTTTGGGTAAGTTTGGGGCTTATTATTTGGATAAGGATGAAATTGATGGAGAAAACCCCTTGGCAAACTTCTCGCCAAATGCTCCAGCATTGTTGAAACGTCTTTGTCACTATCAAAACGCACCGGATTTGTTGGTTTCAACAGCTTACGACCCGATAAGTAATACAATGCCGGCTTTTGAAAACCAAAGCGGGCACCATGGTGGGATTGGCGGAGACCAAAGTTTCCCATTCCTGATTCATCCGGTTGAGTTAAGTATGGATGGGGAAATTGTCGGTGCTGAAGCGATGTATCAGCAATTAATGAAATGGCGCTGGAACGGGAAATAGGTAACGGGAAACGGGTAATAGGAAACAGGAAATAGGAAACAGGTAACGGGGAAAAGGTAACGGGAAACAGGTAACAGGAGGGTCGTCGGGTCGTCAACAAAAAATCGGACAAAAACTTAAGAGACACTAATCATGGTTTCCTGTTTCCTGCTACCTGCTACCTACATCACGCTTTTCGTATGCTCACAGATGGTTCGCCAACTTTTCGGGCGGCGTTCAGTTCGGGGTGGGTTTCGGCAAGCCCGTTGAGCATTTTTGTGTCCCAACTTGTGCGGCCTTTTGTGAAAGAGAAAGAATGGAAAGTGCCTTTAATCGAACGGCCGTTATTCAGGACTTCTTGCCTGATTTCTTCTTCAAGATCTGATCGTTCCTGAGTTAATTGTTCAATCTTATCGTCAAATTCCGCTTCGATTTCGGCGATTTTCTGTTTAATGTCATCAGGAATAACGCTCTCAATCAAGGCTTTCTTTTCAGCATTTTTTGAGTCAATCCCAAAGCCTAAATCTGAAAACCGCTCAATTTTTCCGTAAATATCTAGTTCCATGCTGCTCCTCCGCGTCTGATCGATTGCTCCAATTATAAAGGTTTATGATAATTTTGTATTGGATAAGCGATGCCGGATGTTTAACAAAAAAACATCCCCAATTTGAGGATGTTTTTTGATGGGTGGTATAGGACTCGAACCTACGACCTTTGCGATGTCAACGCAACGCTCTAACCAACTGAGCTAACCGCCCAAGGAAACAAGATTATAACGGAAGCTATTAGATTTTGCAAGGGAAATTCATAAGTGGTCAAAAATTCCACCCGAGTTATCGATGAATATTCCCTCTCCCTCTCATGATAAAATCATTCTGATGGAAAAGAAAAAAAGAGGTTCATTCAAAAAGTGGTTAGTGGGGCTTGCTGTTTTGCTGATAATCTTGCTTATCCTTTTTTTCACCAGAAATTCTTTAAACCAGGCACCGCTTTTGACACCTGTGGTAACACTTCAAAAAAGCCCAACCACACTTTCAGGCGAGCTTGAAGCAACCCAAATCGCTATTCACGCCACCCCCACTCCGCAACCTTCAGCGACTCCCTGGGATATAGCGACTGCTACCCCTTTATTTAATCAAAAACCGACCACCTCTTATTTTTTAAATCCCTTCACCGGAATCGGACGAACTCTCCTTGAAACCGATGGCGCTAATCCTGGAGAAGATATCTTTTATCGAAAGCCGCTTTTGGTCAAATTGCTCAATTGGCCTCGCGACCAACGCCCGCTTTCGAAAATCAATCAGGCGGATTTGGTTTTCGAATATTACAGTGGTCATCAAACCAATCAACTTTTGGCTCTCTATTACGGCAACGAAGCCGAAAGGGTTGGCCCTTTAGGTCCCGGCGCGCTAATTGACGCCCGCCTCGCCCGTCATTACCAGTCGAATCTGGTGGTCTCAACCGTCGACACGATTGTGGAAGGGGTTTATAACAACACGCTCCCCGATCAGGTTTTTTACCAGGGCTATACATCTTGTCCGGGCATTTGCACGGATCCGCTGGCTGTCGGAGGGCAAACTTTCGTCAATATTCCGGCAATTCAGGAGATTGTCAAGGATCAGCTCTTCAAAGCTGACTTGTTTAGACTTTCCCTGTCTCCATTTTCGGCAATTTTTACAGATTGGGATGAAGAAGCGACACGTTTTAGTTACCTTTATGCTGATTTCTCGGTGATGGATTGGCGCTATAATCCGTTATCGCAAAAATATGAGCTCTGGCAAGAAGTTGTGGATGAAAACAACAAATTGGTTCTCGCTCCATCTTTTGACGCTTCTGGAAAAGCCATTGAATTCGACAACCTTCTCTTTTTAGCATCAGATTATATTGAATATAATGCCACAAGCTACGACATCAATATGCGGGAAGGCGATACCAATCAACGGGCAATTCTCTTGCGGGAAGGCAAACTAACATTTGGCACCTGGGGTTCGGATTCAGCCACTGAACCGCTGAAGTTTTATGCCCACGGCAAAGATTACAGTTTAAAACCAGGGAAATCCTGGATTACTTTTGTCTCCAGAATTTCCCGTGCAGAAGAAGTCGCCGATGGCGAATGGGATTTAGAATTTAGGCTTGATTAAGCGCTGTTTTCGTCTCAAAGCGCAAAGCCCTCGTTCCGTTTAGGGTTACAACCAATGATATGCCAACATCTGCCAAAACTGCAACCCAAAGCGGTGTCCAGCCAAAGAGAGCGATAATTGCAATCAAAAATTTCACACCCAGGCTGATAATCACGTTTTGGCGAATCAAGGCGTTGACAAATTTTGACAGGCGAATGGCGAAGGGCAGTTTTTGGAGATCGTCATTCAAAAGCACGACGTCAGCCGTTTCTAAGACCTGAGCGTTGCCGGCACCACCCATGGCAATTCCGACGTCTGCGCGAGCTAAAGCCGGCGAATCGTTAATCCCGTCGCCTGCCATGACGACATTCCCATACTTTTCTTTCAATTTAGCCAGCCATGCCAGTTTTTCTTCCGGCAGAAGCGCGGCATGAACTTCGTCAATTCCGACTTCTTGGGCTACTTCATTCGCCACGCTTTCATTATCACCGGTGAGCATTACCGGATGAATATTTTCGGCTTTTATATCGTTAATCATCATGGCGATGTCCGGCCTAACAGCGTCTTCGACAGCCAAAAAGCCACGAACGCGGTCGCCGTCGCAAACCAGCATCGTGCTCATTCCTTGATTTTCTGCCTCATGCACTTTATTGACAATCCTTTCAGGTGTCTTATGTTCAGCTGTAAAGAGGGGAAGACTACCGACAGTGCTCAATTTACCGTTGACGATACCGCTTTGCCCCTTGCCTTCAATCACATGCAAATCCTGAGCGGCTGGATAGCGGTTGGCAACTCCGCGCCGATTGGCTTCTTCGATAACCGAGGTCGCCAAAGGATGGCTGCTGTGAGCTTCGAGGGCACTGGTCAGAGCGACTAAATCATTACAAGGTTCGCAATGGTCATCGCCTTCGCAATCCACCGCCAAAACCTGGCTTACAACCGGCTCTCCGCGGGTGAGAGTGCCGGTTTTATCAAAAGCAATTACTTTGGCTTTGGAAAGCCCTTCGAGGTAAATTCCGCCTTTGAAAACCACTCCGGCTTTTGCTGCCCTGGTTAAACCGCTGATCATTGTTATTGGTGTACTGATTACCAAAGCACATGGGCAGCCAACCATCAAAAGCGAGAGTGAACGATGTAACCAGCCATAGCTTTCGCCCACATTCCAAAATGGCTGTTTAAAAATGACGGTTGGAATGATAACTACCAAAAGCGCGACAGCAAAGACAATAGGCGTATAAACCGAGGCAAAGCGGTCGATAAACTTTACTTGCTCGGCCTTATTTTCCTGAGCTTCAGTTACCAGTCGGATAATACGACTGATTGTGTTATCCTCGGCACGTTTAGTAACCCGAACTTGCAAGGCCCCCTGACCATTGATACTGCCTGAGAGCACTTCATCACCGCTGGTTTTTTCGACCAATTTGCTTTCGCCGGTGATAGGAGCCTGGTTTACAGAACTGCTCCCGAGGACGATTTCGCCATCCATCGGAATGCGGTCAGCCGGACGAATGATGATTAAATCACCCGGTTGCAGGCTGTCGACGCTGACTTGTTCTTCACCATCGGGGGTGAGAAGAATGGCTGATTTTGGAGCCAGGTCAGCAAATTCCATCAAAATTTCACGGGCATTGTCGTTGATGTAATCTTCGAGGGCTTCGGAAATCGTGAAAAGCAAGAGCATGATAATCGCTTCGTGGGTCTCGCCCAAAATAACTGCTCCAATTGCTGCAATAGCCATCAGCGTATTCATATTGAAGCGGCGTTTTTTTAAGAGGGTCCGAAAACCGTCGCTAAAAACCGCCCAGCCAGCCATCGGCAGCAACAAAAGCTGAATAAGCATAATCCAGGGCTGCTGCAAACCAATTCGGTCTGCAAAAAGTGAGAGCACTAAAAGCGCCATACCGCTGAGGATGAGGGGCAGGTGTTCCGTTTGCCAAAAGGAATGAAAGAAGCCACTAAAGCTAAGTGAGCTGTCGTTTTTGAGTTTAGCCTGTGGGTCAATTTGAATCGTTCCGCCTGATTCGCAAGAACAAGACTTTTCATCCTTGCAATCTTGCTTCTCTGATAATGGCTTTGGGTTAAGCATTTGTTTGGTCATTTTTCACTCTTCTTGTTTAGGTGACGGCTGTGTTCGAGGGCAAGACGATAGAGCCCTTCGATGTGTTCGTCATCAATTTTATAACGTATATTTTTTCCATCCCTGCGTGAAGAAACGAAACGCAGGTTGCGCAGAACACGCAATTGGTGTGAAACTGCGCTCTGACTCAGCCCTGTTTCTTCGGCAAGGCAGGAAACGCAAGTCTCGCCTTCGAGGAGAATAGCGAGCAAACGCAGGCGGCTGCTGTCTGCCAATCCTTTGAAGGTCATGGCAATCAGGTCGGCAGTTTCGAGGTCAAGAGTTTCTTTATCGGTCATATTTATCTCATCTTTCTTTGCGAACACATGAGCGCATGTTCATATATTCATATTAGCATATGTTGAAGGGAAAATCAAGAGCTAAGAGCCAAGAGCCATGAAATTGCTGCCTGATTATCCAAATTTCGCAGTGGAGCTTTATTCATGTTAGAATTGAAAGCACAGCAAATCAAGGATTTATTGGTGAATTATGGGAAAAATGATCGAATGTCAGATTGACAGCGTCAGAGTCAGTCTTACCAATCAGGATCGCATTATCGTCTTAAAAGACAAAGAAAAAGAACGCTATTTACCGGTGTGGATTGGCATTTTTGAAGCCGAATCCATCACAATCGCCTTGCAAAACATCGCGATAGCGCGCCCGCTTACGCACGATTTGTTCCTGAAACTGATGGAGCAATTGGGAGCTAAACTCTTGCGTGTTGAAATTAACAGTTTGGTAAGTGGCACTTACTTTGCAAACTTAGTTGTCGAAACAGACAAAACTCTCTCTATTGACTGTCGCCCTTCCGATGCACTCGCTTTGGTAGTTCGCAGCGGGGTACCGGTATTTGTGGACGAAGATGTTTTAGAAGAAGTTGCCATCCGACCCGAAGATTTTCTGGACGAGTCTTTGCCATTAAGCCCGGATGAAGAAATGGATGAAAGCGAGGATCCAGGTGATACTTCTCTTTTCGATGATTTTTTAAATAACATGCCCGATAAGCCCGAAAAAGACAGCGACCTTTAGTTTAAATATAATAAAAGGATAAAGAGTGGACGATTTTTACGAACAAGCTGAGGAGAACATCTCAATCAGCGAAAACAAGCTTCATGACCGTGATCTCGAAGAAGCCCTGATTGGCTCTGTCCTGATTAATCCTGATGTGCTCGTTGATGTACTTTCTTTCCTTGAAGCAAGCGATTTTTACCAACCGCGCCATCAATATATTTGGGATGCCTTTTTAACCCTTGATCAGGAAAAACACTACATTGACGTCCTGACGGTTAAGGATGTTTTGGAAGCCAAAGGTCATCTTGAGGATGTCGGCGGATTAGACTACCTGCTACAGATTAGCAATCGCGTTCCTTCCTCAATGCATGCGGTTTCCTATGCCCGAACGATTAGCGAGCTTAACACGCGACGTCGTTTGGTTAGTGCTGCAACCGATATCGCTTCACTGGCTTATCACAAAGGCACTGACTTGGATGTTGTGCTGGATAAGGCAACTAGTTCTATTTATAACGTCAGTCAAAACCGTTTTAAGCGCGATCTAATCCCGATTGGGGACGTTGCTACTGAGTATTTGAGCCAAATCTCTGATATCAGCCAGGCTGACGCTGATATTGGTGGCTTAAAAACTGGTTTGAAAGATGTTGACAAAGTTTTGCAGGGTTTACATAAATCGGACTTTATCATCATCGCCGGGCGTCCCGGTATGGGTAAAACGGGCTTCCTGACCGGTATCGCCAAAAATGTCGGGATGGCTTTGCGACGTAATGTAGCCATGTTTTCGCTGGAAATGTCCGCCGATCAACTTTTGCAAAGGATGCTTTCGCAAGAAACCGGGATTGATTCACAAAAATTGCGCACCGGTAAATTTAGCGTTGCCGAGGCAAACAGACTGATGTCTTCCATCACCAAATTTGAAAATGTCAACATCTTCATCGACGATACACCCGGCATTACCCCGCTTCAATTGAGCGCAAAATGTCGCCGTTTAAAAGACGAACACACTCTCGATTTGGTAATTATCGACTATTTGCAGCTGATGTCCGGCGACAGGCGCTCTGAAAATCGCGTTCAAGAAGTTTCTTACATTTCCAGACAGCTGAAAATTTTAGCGCGCGAGCTGGAAGTGCCGGTCATTGCTGCGGCGCAGCTTTCTCGTGCCGTTGAAACCAGAAATGATAAAACTCCGATTCTGTCTGACTTACGCGAATCCGGTTCGCTCGAACAAGATGCCGATATCGTCATGTTTATCAATCGCCCCCATATGGATGACAAAGAAAGCCCCTATCACAACATCGCTAAAATTTCGATTGCCAAACATCGTCATGGACCTGTCCATTCGGGTGTGGAAGTGATCTTTTTGGAAGAATTAGCGCAATTCACAGATAAAGCTTATGTGGAGTGAGTTTTTCTCTGATGGAACAAAGCCCTTTTTCCGATAAATTCCTGCCGGTTTCACTGCCGCTAAACTTTCTGGACTGTATTCAGGATTTGAGCCCTGATGCAATTCTGGTTTTGCTGGGAGTTTTCCAGCATCTCAGTCGGCAAGAATCGGAAACGGATCTGATTTTGGCTTTTGACCTTCGGCTTGATTTGCCAGAAAAGTTTCAGGACCAGCGTGTTTTCGAAATTGCCCTGACTGAATTGCAAGAAAACAAAGTGCTCTTCGCTGTCAAGGAAGCTGAAAATCCGCAAAACTTCTTTTTGATTCCCGGCACAACAAAGGGCAGGGAAG
Source organism: uncultured Anaerolineaceae bacterium (assembly GCA_964453395.1). Taxonomy (GTDB): domain Bacteria; phylum Chloroflexota; class Anaerolineae; order Anaerolineales; family Anaerolineaceae; genus Mesolinea. The sequence goes on along the minus strand of CAYVOY010000024.1, from coordinate 3,386 downwards.
TTTATCAAAAACTGCTTGAAAATCCCGAAGCAATCGGCGACCTTCGCGTGGCAAGCGTTTTAGCCGAGGCGGAAAAACCAAACATTTTCAAACTTTACGAAAGCAATTTTGGGGCATTGAACCCGATGATTGCCGAAACAATCAAAGCAGCTATGGAAATCTACCCGATTGAATGGATCGAAGACGCCATGAAAGAATCGGTGGATTACAATGTGCGCAATTGGCGCTATGTGCAGGCGATTCTGCGCAATTGGCAAGAAAAAGGACGCAAAAAAACAAATGAGAAAGCTGATGCAAATCCCGACAAATTTAGGAACGCCTGGCTCGACCAACAAAAGCAACGACCCAAATGAAGATGATCCCGAAAACGGGATAGAGATTTATGGGCCCGGAGATCCGGAATGCCCAATCTGTCACGGGCTTGGCTTTGTCGGTTACGATGTGCCTTTTGGTGATCCGCGCTTTGGCAAAAGCGATATTTGCACCTGTCGCATGAAAACCGTGCAAGCACTCCAACAGCAACATCTTTTTCAATTGAGCAATTTAGGCTCGCTCGCTAACCTGACCTTCCAAAATTTCCAGCCTCGCGGTCGTGTCGGTTTGGGTGAAGTTCAGGCGAATTCCTTGGAACAAGCCTATAATTCCGCCCAAAATTTCGCTGGTTTACAGCGCGGATGGCTTTTGCTGACCGGCAATTATGGCTCCGGGAAAACACATCTTGCGGCTGCAATTGCGAATGAAGCGGTTGCGATGGGCATGCCGACTATATTTTTGACCGTGCCCGACCTTCTCGATTGGCTGCGCTCATCTTATAGCTTGAGCGGCAACAGTAGCTACGAAGAGCGATTTAACGAAATCCGAAACGCACCGCTGCTCGTGATGGATGATTTTGGTACGCAAAGTTCAACAACCTGGGCGGACGAAAAATTATTCCAGCTGATTAATTCACGCTATATCAACCGCTTGCCAACCGTAATAACCACGAATCAGGAGCTGAGCGATTTTGACGGACGAATCCATTCACGCTTGCTTGACCCCGATTTGGTTATGCACGTCCATATCCTCGCCCCCGATTACCGCAACCCAACCGACGAATTTGGACATCCCGAGCTTTCCAGCCTGCATTTACACTCAAAGCAAACCTTTGGCACCTTCAGTATTCGCCGCGATGAAGGTTTGCGCAAAGAAGATATAAAATCACTGAAAGATGCCTTTGAAGCGGCACACAGCTTTGCTGAAAACCCCAAAGGCTGGCTGAGTTTTCATGGCACCTATGGCTCCGGCAAAACCCATTTGGCTGCCGCCATTGGTAATTATCAATCAGCAAAGGGCGAACCCCCGCTTTTTATCGTGGTTCCCGACTTGTTGGATTACCTGCGGGCAGCTTTCAACCCAAACAGCGGTTCAAGTTTGGACAAACGCTTTTCCGAAGTGCGAACGGCAAAACTGCTGATTTTGGACGACCTCGGAACACAATCCGCCACGCCCTGGGTTCGCGAAAAGCTCTACCAACTGTTCAACTATCGCTATAACGCCGAACTGCCAACGGTAATCACCTCATCTTTCCTGGCTGACGAATTGGACCCGCGCCTTTACAGCCGCATGGCCGACCGCAGGCTGTGTAAGATTCAAGTAATCACCGCCCCGGGTTTTGTCGGGAAATAACACAAGTTGCGTTCAGCCGGCTTTAGCTGAAATCTGGAAATTAAAAAAAACACCCCGCGAAAGCGGGGTGTAGGTTTTCCTGAATCAGATTACTTCTTTTTCAGAACCGGGAGACCGGAGGCGAGTTCAACTACTTCTTTTCCAGCGGGAACTTCATTGACTTCTTTGTCTTTGCGAAGATCGCGTGAGAAGAAATAGAGTTCGGTTTCCTTACCGGATGCGCGTTTCACTTTCGTTACGTGCAGGAAGTATTGATCACCTTTTGAGTTTGTAAAGCTATATGCCATGTTAATTCTCCTTCTGAGTATGCTTGCCTTAGCAAGTTTGACGAAGGCAAGTTTACCATCATCGAGGGGCTTACAAGCCCTCTGTAGAAGATTCTCAACGAGGAAAGCTCACAAATTCAACCATTTTGCGGCTTGTTCAGGCAAATTTAAGACGCTTCCTTGTATCGTGTGGCATTTCGGAAGTGACTCGATGAAAAGCCTTCCGTATTTTTTGCTAAGAATTCTCTTATCCAAAACAGCAACTACTCCCCGGTCGGTTTGGGTACGGATCAGGCGCCCAAAGCCTTGTCTGAAGCGTAAAATTGCTTCGGGAATCATGTATTGGTTGAAGCTGTCGTCAAAACTTTCCGAGCGGGCAGCCACAATTGGGTCGCTGGGGACTTCAAAGGGCAATTTGGCAATAACCAAAACCTGCAGTGCCTCTCCGGGTAAGTCCACTCCTTCCCAAAATGAGCGGGTGCCCAACAAAACTGCTCGCGGACTTTCTTTGAAAGTCTCCAGCAAAGCCGTCGCCGACGCCCCATCACCTTGTTCGAAGACTTGGATATTTTCTTTTTGTAAAGCACTTTGGATGTCTTGAGAAGTGCGCTGCAACTGGGCATAGGCGGTGAAAAGCACCAACATTCGCCCACCGCTTGCTTTTGCCAGGCGAATAATGGTTTCGTTGAGCATTTTTTGGTGCGCATAGTTATCGGAAGGTTCGGGGATATCCTGCGGCAGGTAGAGCATTGCCGAGTTTTCGTAATCAAAAGGCGAACCAACCATCAACTCGTGCGCATCATAACCGTTCAGACGTTGTTTGAGGTAGTCAAAGTCGCCATTGGTCGTCAGGGTTGCCGAAGTGAGAATGACGCTTGCCTTTTCGTGCCAAAGATATTTTTCCATCATCTTTCCGATGTGCAAGGGCGCAATTTGGAGCGTCATTCGCATTTGGAGGGGGTCAATTTCAACCCAATAAATCTGATCATCAGATGGGTTCATCGTCAAGCCTTCGACTTGCTTCCCGATCTCGTTCAGCGTTTGAGTCAGGCGTGCCATCGCGCCGAAAACATCTTCTGCGTCTTCCGGCTCGATACCGTCAACACCTTGTAAGGAACTACGAATGTTCTTGAGGACTTTCAGCAATTCGTCCAGGTCGTTTTTAGTTTTTTCCCAGGCAATTTCAACGTCCAGCCAAGCCGGAATCGTCCGCGTAGAAGGCAGAATGCGGGTTTTTTGAGGGTAGGTGCCCAAAGGTTTGCCTTCACGCAATTCTTCCATCAAAAAGTCGAGCGCTTTGAAATAGGCCGTCATATCCGTGTCAAAGCGGAAAGCGCGTTCGCTGGCTGATTGAACCGCCTGAAGCAAGGTCGCCATATCACCGGGCATCAAAACCGGTCCGGCAATGCTGAGCAAACGCCCTAAAAGCCCATGTTCATGCGAACCAATCTCGCG
>CAYVOY010000023.1:0-13093 GCA_964453395.1 uncultured Anaerolineaceae bacterium | reverse complement strand
TCTTTTTTATCTTCTGTCATAATTACCTCTGCAAAGTGGCATCAACCACAGTTGATGAATCAGCCAGTCGGATTTCATCGGGGATGACCCCTGCCATGAGTAAGCCGATAGTTTCTTTACTAATGCCCTTATTCTCAACCACCGCAATTAATTCGCCACGGAACATGACCGCGATTCGGTCTGAAAGTTTCATGATCTCATCCAATTCGGGCGAAACTAACAAGACACCGGCGCCTTCATCGCGTTTTTCGACAAGTCGCTTGTGGATGTATTCAATTGAACCGACATCCAAACCGCGAGTAGGCTGTGAGGCGACCAGGAACTTAATCGGGCGGGAAAGTTCGCGGGCGATAATCACTTTTTGCTGATTTCCTCCGGAAAGTGAGCCGACCGGAGTCACCGCACTTGGTGTGCGGATGTCAAAGTTTTCAATCAGCTTTTTTGCATTTTCCATGATGACCGGGAATTGCAAAATGACACCTTTTGAGAAAGGCTCTTGATAATAAGTGCAAAGCACCAGGTTTTCGGCAACGCTAAATGGCAAAACCAAACCGTCCAACTGGCGGTCTTCCGGAATGTGGGCCGAGCCCAATTCTGTGATTTGCCGCGGGGTGAATTTGTCGATTGACTGCCCCATCATAGTGATTTTGCCGGATTGGTGCTTCATCAAACCGGTCAGGGCATAAACTAATTCACTCTGTCCGTTACCCTGGACGCCGGCTACGCCTACAATTTCGCCTTCCCGAACCTCAAGCGAAACATTTTCGACCTGAATTTCATCAAATTTATCAACAACAGTCAGGTTTTCAATTGAAAGCACAACCTCTCCAGGCTGGCTTTCGGTTTTTTCGACTTCCAATTCCACTTCCCGACCGACCATCATGGCCGCCAGGCTGTTCTGATCGGCGTTTTCGGGCAAGACTTCTCCGACCATGGCACCACGGCGGATTACCATCACCCGGTCAGAAATATCCAAAACCTCACGCAATTTGTGCGTGATGAAAATAATGGATTTTCCCTCTTCAACCAGCAAATGCATAATTTTGAAGAGTTCGTCAGCTTCCTGGGGAGTTAAAACGGCCGTTGGTTCGTCAAAAATTAGAATTTCAGCATCGCGATAGAGTAATTTGATAATTTCGACCCTTTGCTGAACGCCAACCGGAATATCGCGAATCAAATTATCAGGATCGACCGCTAAATTAAATTGATCTGAGATCTCGCGAATGCGTTTTGCCGCGGCGGCACGATCCAAAAAGCCAAGCTGTTTAACCGATTCGTTGCCCAGCATGACATTTTCTGTGACAGTAAAAACCGGAATGAGCATGAAATGCTGGTGAACCATGCCAATCCCTTGTTGAATAGCGTCGGTAGGAGAATTGATGGTAACTTTTTCGCCGTTGATAAAAATTTCGCCTTCATCCGGTTGGTAAAGACCGTAAAGGATATTCATCAGGGTCGATTTACCGGCACCGTTTTCTCCGAGCAATGCCAGGATTTCGCCTTTGTTGAGGGTAAGATCAATATGATCGTTGGCTAATACCCCCGGGAAGCGTTTAGTGATTCCCTTTAGTTCAAGAATTGGAGTCATAATATATCATTCCCTAAAAGATGGTTTTATAAATCTTACCACTTAAATGTATAAAAAAAGACCGGAGTAAACCAGTCTTTTTGTAGATTTCAAGATAATCCCGAAGAGTTTTATTGCCTCTTCGGGATTAGTGTAATCAGAGCTTAGTCGATGGAGACTGCACCGGAGATGATATCAGCTTTGAGCTGTGCAATTTCAGCGGTCAGTTCAGCAGGGACGAGGTCAGCCAGTTTGTGATAGGGGGCGATATCAACGCCACCATTGGCAAGTGTACCGACAACATCGCCACCAACAAAGCTGCCGTCAGCAACAGATTTGATAACCTGAAGAGTCGTGGCATCCATCATTTTCATAACGGAAGTCAGGGTGATGTCATCATATTCGGGGCTGGTGAGGGCCCAGTCAGAGTCGACACCAATCAGGTAAGCATTACCGCGTTCTTTGATAGCGGCAGCAGCGCCCAAACCGACAGGTCCGGCAACGGGCATGATGATGTCAGCGCCTTCGTCCATCAGGGATTTGGCAAGTTCGTTGCCTTTTTGCTGATCGTCGAAAGAGTTGGTGAAAAGACCGGTCTGAGTAGCATTGTCCCAACCGAGAACTTTTACATCGGTACCGTGTTTTTCGTTGTAGATTTCAACACCCTTCTGATAACCAGCCATGAAGATGGTTACAGTGGGGATGGGCAGACCGCCAAAGGTTCCGACAACACCGGTTTTGGTAACACCGGCAGCCAGATAACCGGCAAGGACACCGGCTTCGTCGGTATCAAAGATTTGACCAACGACGTTATCGATAGCGGGATCGTAGTTGAAGTCAACGATGGAGAATTTAACTTCGGGATTCGCTTCGGCAGCGGCTTTGGTTGCATCGCCAATCAAGAAACCGACGGTGATAATCAGGTCACAATCTTCTTCAATGAAGGCGTTCAGGAATTTTTCGTAGTCAGCAACTTCTTTGGACTCGAGGTATTTACCTTCGGCACCCAGTTGAGTTTGAGCATCCTCGATGCCTTTCCAGGCAGTGGCGTTGAAGGATTTGTCATCAATACCACCGGTATCGGTGATTTGACAAACCTTAACTTTTTCTCCGACCGGTTGTTCAACAGCGGGAGTTTCGGCGGGTTGACAGGCAGCCAGAGCGAACGAAGCGACCAGCAACAAAGAAACAATAACTAAAATATTTTTACGCATAATCTTTCTCCTCTTCTAAATTAAGCCCGAATATGTCGGGTGAATTGACTATTAAGTATAGTTTAGCGACGGCTATTGCGCAAGCCGAACCAAGATAGATTTGTCTACTCCGATTAGCCTTTTTCCTAAAGCCTTAATCAGTGGCAGCCATTGCCTGACCGCTCAGATGGGCGACCAATAGTTGACTGTAAAAGGTAGTTATCACCACGCCGATAAAGAAAACTATCGAACCAAGTGGAGCAATTAATCCGGCAAGGATAGAACCGGCATATACCAATAGCCAGGAAGTGAAATTTTTGCGCAGTCGTCTGAAGAAATTGCCAAATTCAAAACCGGAAGCAAATGTATTTTTCACCGCAAAATTTGCCATAGATAATGGTTGAATCAAAAAGATGACTAAGGCATAAACCATAATCAAGAATACAATCATGAACATCAGCATGATTCCAAAAAATTCATTGCCTGTACCATTGTTGCTATTGATTATATTTATCGGCAGTATAAACAGTAAGGCCAAGACAAATGCGGGCAAACTGTAGACCAAATTAATCAAGGTGTATCTGAAACCACGGCTCAAATCCTCTCCGAAATCAAAGGTCGGTAAGGGGTTGATCTGGTTTTGATGAACATTAGCAATTGTGCGTAAAATGTAACCAAGCATGACAAATTGCCCAACAACCGGGATCAAACTGACCAAAAGCGGGACAATCAGTTTGTCGAACCAGCGATCGTCATCAAAAATAAAAGTAAATGCGTCTTTAAAACTAACCATAGGAACCTCTCGTTTTTCTAAAATTGTTTATTATTCTATTACTTGCAGGCTCAAACGATCTTACCTGCCCGGTATGATTAGCAATCACAAATTGAGCCTAAAGCCCGGCTAATCGATTGCCGATAATCGGAATCATCCCTCCAATAGCTGTGATAATTCCTTTTAATAGAACCGCCAGGAAAACCAGCATCCAGTCGTTCTTTTCTTAACATGCTTTATTTAACCATAGTCTCGAATTGGATGAGACAAAGTAGATAATCTCAGGTTTAAAGCTGACTGTAGCCTTCTACATTCAAAACGAAAACAGTTGCTTGTTTTTCACCTTCCTTTTCAGAAGCGCTGGAATTTTCTTTAATAATTTCCAAAGCGCGATCCACACGGTCTGGCTCAACGCCCATAATCAGCGTGCTGCGACCGCTGCGAAAGAAGCCACCGGTCGAGGCGATGAAAGTAACCCGATATTTTTCGTCCGTCAACTTGCGGGAGACCCGGTCGTTGTCTTCGTCTTTAATAATAGCCATAATCAATTTCATATTAATACTCCTCAAAGTGTTCCACATCTAAAATGAAAATCGTAACCCCACCAACCATCGTTTCCGCTGGAATAACCATCGGGAAGGGGGTGTAATCCATGGTTGCCGCCACATAACTGATTCTTTTTTTGGCAGCGGCAGAGAGAAGGTCGACAATTTTGGGGATGCTATTTTCATCAGATGCGATCAAGAAGCTCACGTTTTTTTCAAGCAAAAAACCACCGGTGCTGGGGAACTTGGCAAAAGAGAAAGCCTCTTTTTGCAATGCCATCTCCACAACATCGCTGTCCTGACTGTTTACCACGGCAAGCACCATCCGGGTAATGGGTAAATCGGTATGCGTCACATGCCCTCCAAAGGAACAAGTTTGGTTACTATTATTCTAACCCCAAATAGCAGAAAAGGCGGACGAATTTGGAATGTTTTCAAAAGTGATTTTCGGTCTAATGCTTCTTCTGTCATTTTGAATGTCCAAATCTCCGTGCCAAAAAACCGTTGACATCTCCTTATTTTTTATAAGCCATCCTTTTGAATCACATTCCTGATAGCTTTATGCTCAAAATTTTTAACTCCAAAGGAGAAATACAAGATATGGAAGAGCCAAACAGCGGCAAGGATTGCGCAAGGAATAAACAGGTTTTTACGGAACATCATATAGAAGCCAAAGGACATTAATATTGTGATTGTAATCATAACGCGAATTTTGGCTTTCCGAGTCATACCTTGACCCTTAATATAGGTTTCAAGGTTGTTCTTGTATAGTTTCGTATTCTTAAACCAGCTATCCAGTTTTTCAGAGCTTCTGCCGAAAGCAAAAGCCGCAAGCATCAGAAATGGGAAAGCCGGCATCATGGGCACAACCGCGCCTACAGCACCTAATCCCACGCCAATAAAGCCAAGTATCATATAAAAAAATCTTTTTATTGATTTTTTGTTTTCCATTACATTACCTCTGTCAAACTTCTGTTTTCTACCTTGTAAATTCTATCGGCAATCGCCATTGTGCTTTCCCTGTGAGACACAAGGATAATACTTTTTTTGCTCTTTTGTTCGGCAAGCGCTTTGAGAATAATTCCTTCATTGATACTGTCCACATTGCTTGTGGGTTCGTCAAGAAGTATTAGTTCGCTGCCCCGCAAGAAGGCTCTTGCCAAACCTATTCTTTGCTTTTCTCCTGCGGAAAGCTTGTCCCCAAGGGCGCCAACTTGTGTCTCGTATCCCATTGGGAGGGACACAATAAAATCATGAATAGACGCCATTTTACAGGCTTCCTCAAGTTCTGCTTGAGTAGCGTTTTGCTTTGCAATTTTCAGATTATCCTCAATGCTCATGTCAAAAAGATAGGTGGACTGGCTAACCATTGTTACATTTTTCAGCAAGCTGTCGGTGTTCACATTGTCGACGTCAATGCCGTTGTAGAGAATTTCTCCATGATCCTTTTGCCAAAAACGGAGCATAAGATTCAATAGTGTGGATTTACCGCAACCCGACCGGCCCACAATACCGATAATTTCGCCTTTCTTGGCCTTCATGCTAACATTGCTTAAAATAGGGCTGTCGTCATAGCCAAAGCTTAAATTGTTGATAGCTAAATTATCATATGCAATGTCTTCCTTGCCCCTTACTTCTTCAACAACCGGTTTTTCTTGAAGCAAATTCAACACCCTGTCACCGCTTGCAAAGGTTTGGGTCAAGTTCGATGGCGAGGCAGCCACTGCGATTACAGGCCCGAAGCTCCCAAAGACGGTTGTAACACCGATTATCATCCTGCCAATTGTGAGGGCGTTAATGCTTACAAGGTATATACCGACAGCAAGAGTGAGGATATTGAAAAAAGACACTGCAAGCTCAGTTTCTGCCGCTGCCTTCGTTGAGTTCTTCTTCATGGATTTTGTTTCTTTAAGGAGCTTTTCCGAACGGGCATTGACTTCCTTTTCCCGTTCTGCCCCTGCATTGTTTAAAACAATGTCCTTTATCCCTTTGATGCTGTCAAGAAAATATGCGTTGAAGGCTGAAAATTCCTCTCTGTATCTCACCCCTGACTCTTTGAGAGCTTTGGATGAAATCATAGGCACAATGATGCCAATCCAAACAAAACCAATAAAAGCCACGAGGGAGAGGAGCCAGCTTGACATCATTCCAACAAAGACGCAAACGATAATAGACATGAGGATTGCAATGAAAATGGGAGAAATCGTATGAGCATAAAACACCTCAAGTGTTTCAATGTCGGAAGTAATCATTGCTATGATTGAGCCTTTTTGCTTGGATTCCAGCTTTGCGGGAGCCAGGACACGAAGGGATTTGAAAATCTTGTCACGAAGCACTGCCAAAAGTCGGAAGGCGATATAGTGATTAGAATATTGCTCGATATAGCGCAAAATTCCCCGAAGAATACCGCAGGAGATTGCGAGGGTAATAATGAGTGAATAGTCCATCGAAATCGATTCACCCAGAACCTTTGCAATCCCGATTGCTCCGAATACGGTCACGCCCATGGAAGAGATAAAGCCCAGCACTCCATTGATGATTGCTCCGACCATTATATAAGAAAGGCTGCCCAGCAAAACTATGAGGCTTGCCATTATTTTTGCGCCGCTTCTACGCAGTTCATTTTGCTTTTGCATGATATCCAGCCTCCTTATAGCCTTCCTCGAGGGATTTTTGCGTGTTGTACAACTTGGCATAACCTCCGTTTTTTATCATTAAGTCGGCGTGACTTCCCCTTTCTTTAATTAGCCCGTCTGCCATATAGTAAATTGAATCTGCACTAATCACATTGCCAAGGCGGTGGGAAATGACAATCACAGCCTTACTCTGGCTTAGTGATTTGATGTTGCTCATAATAATTGCTTCGCTTTCAATGTCTATGTTGCTTGTAGCCTCATCAATGATATAAATATCTTTATCGGCAACAAGATTAATAGCAAGGGCAAGTCTTTGCCGCTGACCGCCGGAAATGTTATTTGCATCCTCGACGATAACCTTGTCAAGACCGCCGTTTTCCATGATGAAGTCATAAAGGTTAACGCGGCGAAGGGCGGCATACATTTCTTCGTCAGTTGCGTCAGATTTGGCGAGATAGAAATTGGAACGAACACTTGTATTGAAAATATAGGTGTTGTAGCTAACCACAGCCAAGTGTGAATAATAATCCTCACGCGAAAGGGTTTCAAGCAATTTGCCGCCAATGGTGACTCTGCCGCTTTTTGGGCGATTTGCCCCTGTGATTATGCCGACCAGGGTAGATTTGCCGCAACCAGACTCACCAACTATGGCATACATCCCATTCGTGCCAAATTCCGCCGACACATCTTTTAACACATCACGGCTGGCGTCATATGAAAAGGTGGTGTGCTCGAGTTTGATTTCGGTGCCTTCAACCTTTTCACTTCCCCAGACAGGTTCGGGCAGCTCAAGAAGGGCGATTATTTTCTTTCCGGCAGTTGCACCGTTCATTGCAACATGGAAGGCACTTCCCAAGGCCCGAAGAGGAAGAAAAAAGTCCACGGCAATGAGTATTAAAAACAGGGAGAGGATCGGATTTCCGCCGTTCACCGCTCCATTTATGGCAAAAGCAATGCCTATGCCAGCCCCGCCAAAGGCGACCAAGTCCATAATCGTAACGCTTGAAAGCTGCATAACAAGAACCTTCATTGTGATGCGGCGGAACTCCTCGGCATTTTCGTTGATATAGGAGTGCTGTTTTTCGTCTGCCTGAAAGATTTTCAGTTCCTTTAGCCCCTGAACGCTGTCAAGGAAGCTGTCAACCATCGAGGTGTATTTACCCTAATACGTGGCAAAGATTTTCTTTGCATACTTTGAAACCATTACAATGGACAAAGGTATTACAGGAACACAGGCAAGAAGTACGGTTGCCACCCGCCAGTTAATTCCAACGCTAATTCCAAACAAAAGCAGCGGCATAATCATGGAAAAGAAAAATTGCGGCAAATAGTTTGAATAGTAGAGATCCAGCTGCTCGATGCCCTCCATACTAACCTGGGTAAGGCCTGCCATACTCATTCCATCGGCACCTTTCTCTCCAAGGACGAGGATTTTATTATAGGTTCTCTGCCGCAGGTCTTTTTTTACCTTTCTTCCGAGGGTATCTTTAAGATCACCCACAATTCTTGTGCTGATATATCTGACGCTCATACCGACTAAAGCGGCTGCCAAGGGGTATATGTATAAGCTGATGTTGCTGCTTTTCGTTGCTAAATAAATTGCCCAACATATAGATGCCGTTATGCCAATGTTTGCAAGAGCTCCTAAAATCATCAGTGCAACGGTGATGTATATATTTTATATTGCTGCCTATCAAGTTGAAAAGGCTTTTATCTATCACTGCTTTTATCCTTTATCGTTTTTTTGTATTTAATCATTTGCACCAAATGGGATATGGCATAAACCGGATGGGTAAATATCATTCTTGGCCCCGAATATCTCATTACCGCCTTGATCTTTTCCCTCATATCGGGTTTATAACAATGAATTTTACAAAAAGAGCAAAATGGTTTGTTTTCCTTAAATGGGCATTTTTCAAGCCGAAACAGGGCATATTCAGTCAAAGACTTGCAATCTTCACAAAGCTCACCCTTTTCGGGGTTGTGCTTAGCCTTGCAATATTTTTGTATCATGCCTGGAATAAGTTCCTTTTCTTTTTTCCAAGCCTTAAGATTGCTGGATTCAGCATCTTTATTATTCATAGATCATCACCGTAGTTAGAGATTACCAACGAGTAATCCTTATTTTAGTGTCCACCTCGTTAGTGGGGACTAACATGTTATACCATATGAGCAGGATTTTTGTTGATTAATTAGGGTTACGATTTATGGTTTTTTCCTATTGAGGATTGCTGCTATCCCGCTATTATGCGCACGCTACCCACTGATTTACGGTATACTCAAGGCATGGCAGAAAAATCTTTCGTAATTGGCTTAACCGGCAATATCGCCTCAGGTAAGAGTGCGGTGCGCAACTATTTGGCGAACTTTGGTGCGATGACAATCGACGCAGATTTAACCGCCAAAGACAGCTACCTTCCAGGCACTCCTGCCTGGCAAGCAATATTAGATCACTTTGGCGACGATTTGCGTGGCTTTGATGACCAAATTAATCGCAGCCGTTTGGGACGGATTGTTTTTTCTGATCCACAACAATTAATTGCCCTTGAACAAATTGTGCATCCTTACGTTACCGAGACAATTCTGAAACAGATTAACGAATCTGAGCGGCCTTTCATTGTCATTGAAGCGATAAAACTTTTCGAATCGGATATCGCCCAGCATTGTGATCAAACCTGGACCGTCGCAGCCGACATGGACGTTCGGTTAAACCGTATGATTGAAAACAGAGGGCACAGCGAAGAACATGCCCGAAAAAAGATTGATGTCCAGCCTCCACAGGAAGAGAAAATTGCGCTTGCCAATACAACCATATGGAATAACAATCGTTTTTCCGATACTTACCAGCAAACGCTCGAGGCTGTCAAGGCACTTGGCTTGCCGGTTAGCAGAGAAATCAAACAGGACCTGTTTAGTTTGCGGACAATCGATGAAAGCGAAATGATGCGTGCTTGCGAAATTGTTGCCAATCATGCCGTGCAGGATTGCCCCGATGAACGTCTTTACCAATTGCTTAGCAAGAAACTTGTGCCAATCCTTGGCTATTCTGAAGAGCTGCTCCAAATTCAACGCCTCAGCACCCGTCAAGACCTGGCTTTGCTGACCAACCAAGCCCCCTTCAAATGCGAAGAGTTCGACACAATCGAAACCTTGCAGCTGCTTCAGGAATGGCTGCTTGGGGCTTATAAGCTGCTCGTTGTTCCTCACGATATTCTGAGCGCAAAACAAGCCTGGCAGGCCGGTTACCTCCCCGGTGAAGATGGCAGCAAGTTCATCTCCGAACAAGTTTATGTCTCTTTTCTGAAGGCGAATGGTTTAATGCCCGGCGAAGTTTGGATCAAAAAACTGGTTCAAGCATAGCAGGAAACGGGTAACAGGAAACAGGTAGCAGGTAACAGGAAACAGGAAACGGAAACAGGAAACGGAAACAGGAAACAGGAAACAGGAAACGGGTAGCAGGAAACAGGAAACGGGTAGCAGGAAACAGGAAACAGGAAACGGGTAGCAGGAAAAAAAGAATTTGCCTCAAATGAGAAATAATCAAAAACCGAATTTAACACTTCTAATTACTGCCATCGTCTTATTTGTCATCGGAATTGTCTTCATCATTCCAATTGCAAATCGAGGCGAGGTTATCAAGCAAAATATCGTCCTTGACGACTGGGCTTATGGTAGCGCAGGGAAGCTGAATCTTAACCTCAGCTATCCCGAACGCATGAGGCAAAACCAAAAAAACCAAATCAGCCTGACATTCAATCCGGACGAGCTGCTTCAATCAAATTTGGCGAATGGCTACAATCTCGACACAGAATTAGCCGCCGATGAGGCTGTCCTTTCCCCACAAAAGCGTCAAATTGTGCCGCTTGAGTCCACTGAGAACAAAATCGTTTGGGAGCTTATCCCGCTTACCAAATCTGCACTTAATGCCAAACTTTCACTGGCTATCAGTACAAACGAACGTGACGGCACCTATGCCATATCTCCGCAAACCACGCTGGAACTGCCCTTTGAAGTGATTTCTTCCAACGGTTTGCCCCCAATGACCTCTTTTTACCTTGGACTTGCGATGGTTTTGATTGCAATTGTCCTGCTTGTGGTCTTCATTCTTCGAAATAAGGACCGCTTTGGAGCAAAGGGTTAAGTATGAAACGACCAACGGCTAAACTACTAAAAAATCTACTGCAAAAAATTCCGATTATCACTACCGGCGAAATTCCCGATGTGAAAATTAGGGCGATCAACCACGATTCGCGCAAAATTAAGCCCGGCGATGCCTTTTTTGCGATTAAAGGGGAAGATTTCAACGGTTTCGACTTCATTCCGCAAGCAATCGCAGCCGGTGCCAGCTTAATTATCGGCATTGGAAATCCGCCCAAAAACTTGAGCCTGCCATTTCTTCAAATCATGGATGAGCCCCGAAAAGCACTCGCTTGGCTTGCGGCTGCCAGCCAAAATTTCCCCGCCCGAAAATTGCGCATGATCGGCGTAACCGGCACGGATGGCAAAACCAGCACCGCCAGTATGATTCACCACATTTTGACCACTTCGGGAATTCAATCCGGTATGATTTCAACGGTTAACGCTTTGATTGGCAAAAATGAACTGGACACCGGTTTTCACGTTACTACCCCGGATTCACCCGAAGTTCAAGCCTATTTGGCGGAGATGGTTCGGGCCGGGATGAGCCATTGCGTGCTCGAGAGCACTTCCCACGGTTTGGCGCAAGGCCGCGTGATTGCCGCCGAGTTTGACATCGCGGTTGTAACCAACATTACCCACGAACACCTTGATTATCACAAAAGCTGGGAAAACTACCTGGAAGCCAAAGGGCTGCTTTTTGAGAGCCTGCGTACAACGCATCGTAAAACCATCGGTAATCCACGCCTGGCGATTTTGAATAAAGACGATCAATCTTATGGCTATTTGAAGCGCGTTTCACCGAAGGGGTTTGTGAGCTATTCGCGCCTTAATCAGGCGGATTTGTGGGCGGACAATATTCAAAACACGCCTTCAGAACTGAGCTTCGATTGTCATGTCGACGAAGCGGTTTATCAAGTGAAGAGCCCAATGGTCGGAATTTATAACGTCTCGAATTGTTTGGCTGCCATTGCCACTTGTGTGCAGGGGCTCGGACTGCCAATCGAAGAAGTGATTGCCGCTTTGGCTACACAAAGCAGCGTGCCCGGACGCATGGAACGGATTGACATGGGGCAAGACTTCACCGCCATTGTCGATTTCGCCCATACTCCCTTTGCAATTTCTGCCGCCCTCGAAACTGCGCGTAGCCTGACCAAAGGAAAGCTGATTGCTGTTTTTGGCTCAGCCGGTTTGCGCGACCGCGAAAAACGGAAAATGATGCCGATCAATTCCGTCCAACGGGCAGATATGACGATTTTGACCGCCGAAGATCCGCGCACCGAACCTTTGGATGACATCCTTCAGGACATGGCAGATGCGGCGATTTCCGTTGGTGGTCTTGAAGGCGAGAATTTTTTGCGTGTTCCCGACCGCGGCGAAGCGATTCGGAAAGCGATTAAACTGGCGCAGGCCGGAGATTTGGTGATTTCTTTGGGTAAAGGGCACGAGCAGTCGATGTGCTTTATCGATACCGAATATCTTTGGGATGACCGCACAGCAATGCGTGCCGCTCTGGCAGAACACCTTGGTGTAGATGGACCGAAAATGCCCTATTTGCCGACCAGCGAAGCTTAACTCGCTCTATTTTTTCTTATTTCGCTGAATTTGTTGGAACATTTCGCCTAATGTGCCACCATTGATGCCGCCAAAAATTGCCATAAAGCCAACCAAAGCTGAGAGCAAGCCGTTTCGCCAGGTCATCAATACAATCACAACCAGTCCGGCGATACCGCCATAGATGCCATAGGTTGGTCCGCGACGGTCTTTCGCCAAAATGGTAATTAGAAAACCGATGGAGAGTGCGCCGAGAAAAATGCCCAGCATCAGTGAGGTGTCAATCCCTTGGACCGCCTCACCATAGCGTAAGAGCATGCTATCCATCATGCTAAAGAAGAGCAAAGCCCAGGCAACGTTTAGCACCATCGCAAGGATTAGGTAGGCAATTTTTGTTCCACGAGGGTCGAGTATTTTGGTGAGTTTCATGACTGAATTTTACCGTAAAATCGGAATAGAAATATTTTCATTTGGGGAATTGCATGAATGTACCAATCCTGTCCGCCAATGATTTGATCAAATTATTAAATCGAAGGTAGGGCGAGGTTGAAAGGGCTTTGAACATTGAAATTGGCTTGCTTTGCGCCCTTTCAACCCGCCTGCGTTTCGGTTTCACGCAAACTTTGATCTTTAGGCTCACGACGGCGACTTGAAGATGGGATTGCGCTTAAAATCCCTCAAGGCTTAAA
>CAYVOY010000022.1:0-13265 GCA_964453395.1 uncultured Anaerolineaceae bacterium | reverse complement strand
AGGGAGCGGGGAGGGGGAGCAGGAAACAGGAAAAAGGAAACAGGAAACATAGTTTAAACTGGTTGCAAAAAAAGGACACTAACATTGTGCACCTTCAATTCTGCTTACAAACAAAAACTCAAAAGAAATGCGATTGAAAATGGCCGGTTACATTGACCGAATTATTTTCAATAATAAAGGCGCAGGGGTCGAAATCGACAATTTTTCGGCGCAGGCTGATTAATTCATATTTTGAGATAACGGTGTTGATTACAAACACATCGTTGTCGGTATAACCGCCTTTGCCTTCCCAATAGGTCGCTCCGCGATTGGTCACGGAAGTTATGTATTTCAAAATATCCTTATTCTTGCTAACCACCATCACACTCACCTTAACATTCTGGTGATGGACCAAATCGATGACATAACTGTAAATCAGGGTGAAGATTATTGAATAAATCACAATCACGGGTGTTTTGGTAAACCAGGCATGCAGATAAACAATCAAGCTAATCATCAGATTGACCCGCCCAACGCTGAAATCGGGCTTTTTCATGCTCATATATACTGCCAGGATGTCAATGCCACCGGCAGAACCACCGACACGCAAAGAAAGGCCGGCACCAAAACCGCAAATCAGACCGCCCAAAAGGACAATTGTGAGCATGTCGGTCAATTCGGGAATGATTGGCCGAACCGGAATAAAGGTTAAAACCACACTGGTCGTAATAACTGAAATCAGCGTTTTCATGAAAAACTTGCGATTGATCGAGCTAAAAGCCAAAATCATCAGGGGTAAATTCAAAGCCAAATAGAGGATACCGGTGATGTCTTGTAAATTTGGGAAGATCCATTGCAATAAACTGAGAAGAATCCGGGCGATACCGGTCAGGTTGCCAATGGTCAAACCGGTTGGCAAAATCAGCATGTTCATTCCAAAAGCATAAATCACGCCACCCAAAGAACACAAAAAATAATCCAGAACATCTTGCCAAAGCTGCTTACGCTTTTCTTGACCGGCTGGAATATTCTTTTTATCGACAGCCCCGGTGCGTTCATTGCCGGAGGTCGTGGGTTGAACTTCGGTGGATTGTGGTTTTAATTTCATACTCTTATTTTACTTTGCTTCCAAAAAAAAGTAAGATATTATTAAGAAAAAGTGAGGAGGAATTTATGTCCGTAAAACATAGTCATGAAGTCCCGAGTGAGCTTTTGCCGGTCGGCAAAGATGCTTTTAAAGCAGTCTTGATATCTTCGAATGAAGCTCCCAATTTTGCTTTGCGCAAATTCAGCATTAAAAGCGGTGGTTCGATGCCCTTCCATTACAATTTGGTGGAGCATGAGCAATATGTCCTGAGCGGTAGCGCAAAGGTTTTGATTGATCAGGATGAATTCATTGTCAAAGCCGGGGACGTGGTTTATATTCCGGCAACTGTCCCTCACAGCTATGAAACCATCGGTGATGAGGCTTTCGATTTCCTTTGCATCGTGCCCAACAGAGCAGACGAGACGGTAATTGTAGAGAAAGACGAATAGATTATGCCGCGCCCCGCCACACCAATTTCTCTGGAACATATCATTCTGGCACTGCTGGATGT
Source organism: uncultured Anaerolineaceae bacterium (assembly GCA_964453395.1). Taxonomy (GTDB): domain Bacteria; phylum Chloroflexota; class Anaerolineae; order Anaerolineales; family Anaerolineaceae; genus Mesolinea. The sequence continues at coordinate 11,688 of CAYVOY010000022.1, read as the reverse complement.
GGAACCGCTTTATGGCTATGAGTTGCACAATCGCATTTGTGAGATGCCGGGGGTCAATAAAATCTGGAATGTGAAGCAAGCTCTTTTTTATTCAAAATTAGATCGCCTGGAACTCGACGGCTACATCGAGCAGTTTTCTGAAGAGACGGAAGAAGCGCAAAGCCGAATCATGCTCCGGATTACCGAAGCGGGTAAGAGCTCGCTGATGAAATGGATTGCGACACCGGTGCCCAAGGCACGTGATTTGCGCCAAATATTTTTGGCAAAGCTGATTATCGCCCGACGATATGGGAACGAAGCGGTTTTGGAGCTTATCCAAAAGCAACGGCAGCTAAGCCAGGGCTGGTACGATGATTTACAAAACGATTTTAACAATCGAAACGAAGAGGACGTTGACGAATTTTTCGTAACATCCTATCGTCTCTATCGCGACCGGGCAACCTTACATTGGCTGGATTACCTTGAAAAGCAATTTCGCCAGGAAGAGTAAGTTTAATTGGTGAGTCGTGGGCGAAACTTAACAAGCGCCTCAAAAGCGCGGCTCTGATTGCTTAAATTGTTTCCGCTCAAGCCATAGAACATGTCCTGTTCGGGCAGTTCGACGCAATTTATCGCCATGGTTTCTTTTGGGCGGACTTCTTTATCAAAATTGATTTGCATCCAATCGATTTCCTGCGTTTTGTAGCGATCGAAATCAAAACTATCAGAAATCGCTTCTACATAGCGGCTGTTGTTGGTGTGGCCGTTCATGTCAACCGCCGAATAGGCAACGGTCCGCCTATAACATTCCTCTCCGCCTTCGGGGAGCACTAACTTTTCAAGCACTTCATTAATTGCAAAGTCGTCAGGATTTTGAGGAAAATCCATCCAGTCCAGACGCCGTGCCGGAACGAGGCTGCGATGTTCTATGTCGACCACCAACCAGGCGCTTGTTGCCAAGGCGACTAAATTATCTTGCTCATCCAAAAATTCAGCCTCACGGATGAAAAAAAGTTTTTGTTGAATCAAGCGAGGCCAGGTGCGAACGGTGATTTCTTCGTCAAAACGCGGATAGCGTAAAAATTTAATTTTCGCACGGCTAAAAACCCAAAAAAAACCATTGGATATCATTGCATCCGTACCGGATCCAAGAATATCAGAGTGGTGCGAGGCGGCATCGGTAATTGCCCTGAAAAAGGATGCCGGTTTCCATTGACCGTGAAAATCACATTCGTTGGTATTCATGCTAATTTTTTCTGTGTATTTAAAATCAGTTTTGTTGTTCATTTTTTTCCTTGTAACTATTCTAACACTGCATTAATTAGAAGCATGTTAATTTACACAAAATGGCAAATTGGTATTATGGAGCTGCCCTTACACTTATATATATTACGCCTTAGGCGATTTAAAACGTCCACCTAAGATTTCACCGATTTCTTAATTTGTTGTAGAATGGACGCAACACTTATTTGAAAAGAGGATTTATGACTACTGAAACAGAAATAGAAACTACAAAACCAGCAGGAAAACCCGGAAATTCAATCGTTGCCTGGATTGTCCGCTTTTTTAAAGGCTTTTTAGCAGGCATTGGTGCGATCACTCCCGGCCTTTCCGGTGGTGTGATGCTGGTTGTTTTCGGAATTTATGAGCCACTCTTGCGCTGGCTGGCAGATATTCGCAAAAAATTTGTTGAGCATGTGCGCTTTTTCCTGCCGGTTTTAATTGGTGGCTTTCTGGGCGTTGTAGCTTTTTCGGCAGTTGTTGATTTTGCTTTTGAGAATTATGCCGCCCAGTTCACCTGGCTCTTTATCGGCTTCATCGCAGGAACACTTCCTTCTTTAGTGAAAACTGCCGGGAAGGAAGGGCGAAAACCCTGGCATTGGGTTTTGCTGGTGGGCGTCGCAGTTGGTATCTATTTCTTTATGGGCTGGATGAAAACGATTGGCTCTGTTCAAGTGGAAGGCGGTTTCTGGGCTTGGATGATGGCCGGTGCGCTAACCGGTTTGGGGCTGGTTGTCCCAGGTTTGAGCCCCTCCAATTTCCTGATTTACATGGGTTTGTATCAACCGATGGCAGCCGGAATTAAGAGTTTGGATTTTGGTGTGATCATCCCCATCGTTATCGGCGTAGTTTTGGTGATTTTCCTGTTCGCCAAGCTGATCAATTGGCTTTTCAGCAAGCAATACGCCTTGATGTATCATTTGATTCTCGGTGTGGTGATTGGTTCGACGGCCGCAATTATCCCTTCGGGTGTGAGTGGCTTTGGTACGATTGCGATTTGCGCTCTGCTCTTCCTGCTTGGCTGGGTAGCTTCTTTTGCTTTGGCGAAACTGGACGAGAAAAACCCGCACGAATCGCTCTTTTAAGCACTGGTTTAATCTGGCAAAATTTGCCTGAAATTGAGGAAACATGAGTCTTTTCAACGGAAAACGTTTGGATGATGCAACTTTCAAATTAGACATCGAACGGATGCGCAAAGGTTGGTATGCCGATAAGTATTTCGTCAATATCGCGACGATGCTCGAAAAGCTTTCGGAGCAAGGCTATCGTTACCAAGGCAGTGACCATCGTTTGCCGCCCGGTATTTCGCCGGACGATATCATGAACGGTGATATTGAAGTCGAGATGCAATGGTTTACCCGGCGTCCGGGCACCACAATCGTGGTCGGGGTTGACAAAGCCCTGACTATGCTCCAACATGCCACCGGCTATTTTGAGGATGGCGAATTTGTCAGCACTGCGGATAAATTGCAGGTTTGGGCGGTGCAAGACGGTTCAACAGTCCATTATGACGGCAACCCGCTGCACGTTCAGCCGGTCATGCGCGTTCGCGGTCGCTATCGTGATTTTGCTATTCTCGAGACCTCAACTTTGGGTATTTTAGCCCGTGCCAGCCGAATTGCTACCAATGTTTACAACACACAAGTGGCTGCCAACGGTAAACCACTGATGTTCTTCCCCGCTCGTTTTGACGTTCATGAGGTGCAGGCAGCGGATGGTTATGCCTATTTGATGGCTGTCCAGCGCTATAACATGGACTTCGGCGAAAACACTTCAACCTATGTTTCAACGGATGCACAGGGCGATTGGTGGGGCGGTTTTGGGGGTGGAACGATTTCACATTCCGGGATTTGCAGCTTTTTGGGCGATACGGCAGAGGCGGTTTTGGCTTTCTCACGAGTTTTGCCGGCTGAAATCTCGCGAATTGCCTTGGTCGATTTCACTAATGATTGTGTCGGTGTTTCGCTTCAGGTTGCCAAGGTGATGTTTGAGAAATATTATGAACTGGTCAAAGAAGGCGCTTTGGAAGAGGCACAACGCTATGTGCTTTATGGCGTGCGACTTGACACCGGCTCGAGTATGCGCGATGTTTCCGTCCAGCCCTTGGGCGATCCCGCGCTCGATTTGGGCGTGAATCCGCGTTTGGTCTTCAAAACTCGTCAAGCGCTGGACAATGCATATCTCGATTGGGATTTGCCGGAAGAGGCGCTTGAAATCGCCAAAGAATATTGCCAAAACGTCAAAATTGTGGTCTCCGGTGGCTTTAACAACGAGAAAATTACGAAGTTTGAGAAGCTCGAAGTGCCGGTTGATATTTATGCGGTTGGTTCTTCGCTTTTCAATAATTATGGAGCGACCAATACGGACTTTACTGCCGATGTCGTTCGCGTAAAAGTCCATGGAGAATGGGTTGATTTGGCAAAAGTGGGCAGGAAAGCGACCGAAAATCCGGAGCTTGAACGCGTTTGGTAAAGATTAGCATTTACGGAATAAAAAACGGGATGGTCAAAATGTCCATCCCGTTTTGTTTTAAGCATGTCGCTTAAAGGCTGATCACTTTTTCGGCTTCTTGCAAGGCTTTCAAAATCCCTGGCATTCCGCCGACCTTGCCGACGCGGACCTGATCTGACAAGCCGAAGAATTCCAGGCAGGTCGAACAAATGCTTAACTCCACGCCTTTTTCTTCCAAAGTTTTCAACCAGCCAATCACCGGTGAGCCTTCGCAAACCAGCTTCACACCTTCGGTGTAAAACAAAATTTGAGAGGGTAAATCGGCTTCCTGGCTTAACAAACTAAGATATTTTACAGCCAAAGCTTCTTGCAAGCCTTCGGGCGCATCGCCCATACCGTTACGTGTAAAGGTTAAAACCGTTTTCATCACTTCTCCTAAGAATCTCTTAGCACCGCGCCGATTTCGTAGGACAAAACTTTGCTTATCTTCTTGCGGACTGCCGCAGCATCTGCCACGGTCAAGGTGCGGTCAAAGGCTTGATAAGTCAGTTGATATGCCAGACTTTTCTTGCCAAGCCCAAGTTTTTCGCTGCGGAAGAGGTCAAACAAAACCACTTTTTGCAAAAGTTTTCCACCGGCACGCCAAATCAGCTCTTCGATTCTTTCAGCCGGGACGTCTTCGTCCACCAAGAGCGCGATGTCTTCAACCATAGCCGGGAAGCTGGAAAGCGCTTTGGCTTCAAAACCTTTACCAATCAGAGGCATTAATTTATCCAAATAGAGTTCAACCGCTAACACCGGACCTTCGGCAAAGTCATAATTTTGTCTGACCAAGGGATGAATTTCACCCATCACGCCGATCAGCGTTTCACCGCTCAAGATGCGGGCAAATTTGCCCGGGTGGAAAGTTGGGTTTTCTTCGGATGCGTCCCAAACGACATTCTCTAAATGTAAACCTGTGAATAAGGCTTCCAAAATACCCTTCAAATCAAAGAAAGCGTACTTCCCACTTTTTTCACCGGACCAGCTCAAGCTGTTTTTCTCGCCCCAAAGCCCAATCGTCAGGCGTTGGGGTTCATCGGGTAATTGTTGTCCATCAACCGGAAGGAAAACCGGGCCAATTTCAAACAAAGCAAAGCCGTTGGCAACCCTCATGTTCCTCTCGATAAATTCGAGCATGGTTGAAAGTCCGGTGCGGCGCATCACGGTGCGTTCGGGGGAAATTGGGTTAGCAATCCGGACGTATTTCTGACTCGGATCAGCTTGTGCACCGGGCAGGAGTTTGGCTTCACGCTGGACAGAAGTCATGCGATAGGCGAGCGTGTCTTGCAAGCCGATTGAGACCAGGAGGTCGCGGACAAGATCATTGAAAGCAACCATTGGATCGCCCAATTGTGGGGGCAATTCGCCGATTAATCTTTGGCTTGGAATCTTGTCATAGCCATAAATGCGGCTAATCTCTTCGATCAAATTTGCTTTTCCGGCAAGCCCGGTTTCGATATCGGTTCGATTGGAGGGAGCTTTCGCGCTCAATGCACCGTTTTCTAAAACACAGTCAAAACCGAGTCTTTCCAAAATATCTTTGGCAGTTTCCAAAGGAATTTGCAAACCCAAAATGCGTTCGATATCGCTTTCGACGATTGTGTTGAGGGAATCTTCGCGCTTAAGCGGATAATGATCAATTGCGCCTTCAACGACTGAACCGCCGCCCCATTCCTGAATTCGTTTTAGGCAGAGACTCAAAGCTTGTTCTGCCAAAGCCGGATGGACATCGCGACTGAAGCGATAGGATGCTTCACTGTTCAAACGTGTGCGGCTGGCTGTTTTCCGAATGTTGATAAAGTTCCAATTCGCAGATTCGAGCAAGACGCTTTTGGTTTCGGCTGTTATGCCGGACTCTTCGCCGCCCATCACACCAGCCAGAGACAAGGCTCCTTTGCTGTCGCTGACAACTTCGGTATCGGTGGTTAATTTTTGGGAAGAACCGTCTAAAAGGGTCAGGGTCTCCTCTTCGGTAGCGCGACGGGTAATGATTGTCGGAGTGCCTCCGGCTCTGGTTCTCAAAAGATCATAATCAAAGGCATGCAAAGGCTGTCCAATTTCGAGCATCGTGTAATTAGTGGCATCAACTAAAGCGTCAATCGGGCGCATTCCGGCTAAAGAAAGCCGTCGGCGCACCCAATAAGGACTTTGGCGCGCTTCTGCATTTTCGACCAAGCCGAGCATGAAGCGTGGGTTAAGTTCCGGCTCGCGAATTTCAAGCGAGACTTTCTTGTCAATCTCACCGCCGTTTTTCAATGCCAAACCTTTTGGCTCTTTGAGCGGACGTTTTAGGACAGCGGAGAGTTCTCGGGCAATGCCTAAAATTGAGGCATCGCGTGCCATATTGGGCAAAATTGCCACGGTAAAGACAGCATCGCCCATGTAATCCGCCAGGGGCATGCCGACCGACGCATCGTCATCGAGGAAAATCACGCCGTCGTGCTCTTCAGAGATGCCCAGTTCTTTGTCCGAAGCAATCATCGAACTCGATTCTACGCCCCGAATCATCGCTTTTTTCAGCTTGGTTAAGACCTGACCCGGCTGGTGTCCGTCGTAAAGTTCGGCACCCAGACGGGCATAGGCAACCTTGATCGGTTTTTCCAGCCGTCCCTTGCCCAAAAATGGGTACAAGTTAGGCGCACCGGTTAGGACGGTGATTTCTTCACCGCTGCCATCGTTCAATTGGCAGAGTGTCAATTTGTCGGCATTGGGATGCTGATTGACTTCTAAAACCTCAGCCACCACAAATTTATCCTTTGCCCAAGGTAAACCGGAATATTTATTTTCTAAACGGATGCCCTCGGGTTTTTCCAAACCAACAAGCATAATCTCTTCGACTTCCAAACCAATCATGGTCAGGCTTTGACCGATTTCTTCGAGGTTTAAGCCTTGCAGGTCAACATAATCTTGAATCCAACTTAAAGGTGCTTTCATTTTCCCTCCTGCTTAGAATTGTTCAAGGAAGCGAACATCGTTATTGCGCAAATAGCGAATATCGTCAATGTGATAGCGAAGAAGCGTGGTGCGGTCAATTCCGACCCCGGCAGCAAAGCCGCTGTAAACTTCGGGGTCATAACCACCAGCTTCCAAAACGCGAGGATGAACCATGCCACAACCGCCAATTTCAATCCAACCGGTGCCATGGCAGACGCCGCAGCCTTTACCGCCGCAGAAAATGCAAGCCATATCCAGCTCTGCGCTTGGCTCGGTGAAGGGGAAATGGGAGGGGCGCAGACGCGTTTCGGCAGTCGGACCAAACATACGCTTGGTGAAATCGTCCATCGTGCCCTTTAAATGGGCAAAAGTGATGCCCTTATCGACTGCCAAAAGCTCAAATTGCATAAATTCGATTTCGTGGCTTTGGTCTTGTTGTTCATAACGCATGCAGGCACCGGGTAAAATTACGCGAACCGGATTTGGGTAATAATCACGCATCGAACGGATTTGCCCCGGCGAAGTATGCGTTCGCAAAACCACGCCCTCATCCTCCGTGTAAAAGGTGTCCCACATGTCCCTTGCCGGATGGTGGGGAGGAATGTTGAGATGTGTAAAGTTGGTTTCGTCTGTTTCGACCTCGGGAGAGCTGTAAACCTGGAAACCCATATCGCCGAAAATGCGATAAATTTCGCGCATGCTCAAATTGATTGGGTGAAAGCGTCCGCGTTTGACCGGATAGCCCGGCAAGCTGACATCAAGCTTTTCGTTCGCCATTCTGTTCATCAGTGCATCACGTTTGATCACCTCTAACTTTTCTTTAAAGGCTTCTTCCAACGCATCGCGAACCAGGTTGACTGCCTGACCAACGGTTTTCCGTTCTTCGGGAGAAAAACTGCCCATTTTCCCGAGCATCGACATCACCAAAGAAGCTTTGCCGAGATGTTCTTGCTTCCAGGCATCCAAAGACTCCTGGCTCAGAACCTCTTTCAGGTGTTCGAGAGCAGAAATTCTCTCATTAGTGATTTTGCTTTCTAATTCGTTCATCTTCACCTCATAAAATCGTGTAGCAGGAATAAAAAAACCCGCCCAGAAAAGGGACGGGGTTAACCGCGGTACCACCCTTCTTGCTCTAAAGAGCCACTCAGGACGCTATATAACGGTAGCAACCGGCGCGAACTACTCTGCTTTCACCCGCGCGACTCCTGGGCGAACTTCACTTACTGCTTTGTCGGTTTCGTTTTCAGCCATAGACGAAACCTCTCTGTGACGGCTTGTGTAAGCTACTCTTCCCAATCTCAGTCGATAGTGCAATTATAAGATTTTGACGGGAGATGTCAAGAGGAAGGGGGAATAGTCAGCAATTCTCAACATAAAAAAAACACACATAAACGTTGTCAATTGTGCAGCATATACACAAGTGTAGGGGTGGGTCCCAATCACGAATTCTTAATAATCCGTAACCTAGTCAGACCCACCCGCGCAAGAAGTGCGTATATACATTGAAAAGCAGCACAATGCCCTGATTCCAACGGGGCGGGTTTTCCTAATTGAGTAATTTCAAACCGCTCATGTGCTGAACCCGCCCCTACCGTTGTAACAATCACTAAATAATTAATATTATATTCAGACTAGATATGATGTGGATTCACGCATATTCTTATTGGTGATGAGGATAGTTCTATAATGAGAATTGCGTGGAAATAGTGTTGCACAAGACAGGTCAAAGAGTATCGTTGTTAAATTGACTCATTTGTAGCTATAAAAGACATCCATTTTCACTGGCAAATCTGTCCCCCTGAATTTGATGAATAAGCTCATACAAAGCATGTAAAATACATAATATTCTAAAATACTCCTTAAATAACGGTCTTTCTCCACAAAATAGCTTATACAATGTCAATACGACTACTTGCGTAATATTTACTAAAAGGGTATATTTCTTTACACAATTGATTGATGAAAACAGGGAGGCTATTGAGGGTGGGTTCTAAGTTTTAGCTGTTGATGTTATCGTCAATTCCGTTTTTTTACCTTTTTTAAGGAGGATTTGAGCATGAAAAACAAACTTTTGAAATCAGCAGGAATTACCTTTTTGCTCCTGGCTTTTCTTGCTGGGAATGTCTTTGCCTTCTCGCTCGGAACGACGGATGGCGTCTGGGGGCGCATCGATTCCACCACAGGCTTTTCAACCGGCGCTGACTGCGAGAGATATGGAGCTGTTGAAGCCCCAACGTATACACTTTTTGATGCCGTTGGGATTATTTATAACGTAAATGTCGGTCCCGGCGGTGAAACAGAAAGATATGTTCGTTCCCCGAGTGTCTGTAGCGGGGACATTGACGGCGATATCCGCTTCAAAGATAATATCAGTTTTGACGGATGGACGCGCACCACAACCGGTCTCTGGGGAGGACTTGGCTCACACACCATCACCTGTACCAGTCCTTCTGGGCTTTTCATCTCGGAATATGTCTACGAACAATTCGGTGGTGCTAACAACGACCGACTTGCGATCGAAATTTACAACGGAACCGGTGGATCGGTGAACCTTGGCGCAGGCGATTATTCCCTCCTGCTGTTCAGAGATGACCGCACTTTTGACAAAATCGACCTGAGCGGCACGGTCAGTGCTGGGGATGTCCACGTTATTGTCAACAATGCTGCTGCCGGCTCGACAACTGCAGAAGACCAAACTTTTGCCAACAACGACAACTATCGGACGGTGGTCTTAGTCAAAGATTATGTTAATGCAACAACCACCCAATATGGTAATCAAGGACAAAGGGCGACGATTTACAACATCACTACCGATGATGAAAACCAGGTGCGCTATGGTACACCCTCCGGTTATACAACTTGTCCGAATTCTGACGGATCCCAAAAAGATCGCTTTGAACTGCAGAGTGGTTTTGGTTTTGAAGGGCAGATTGACAGTAATTTTGAACCGGAAGTCGACGAGCTTTTCCCCATTGGACGATTTTGTCACTACAACAACCCTATTTCTACCCCGAGCGACTATTTAAACACCGTTCCGCTCGAATTAACCATCAACAGCCTCGGTTGTCCGACCGGGCAATCGATTGACCCTGCACCACCGAACAATAACCTGACCTTTGATTTTCTGTTCACACTGGACGAAACACCCAATGCGGCTAATCCCTGTGCCTATGGTCCCTCTGCTCCCGGCTGGCCCGGTGGATCAGCCAATCCCAATGTCAGCGGAGATTATGGACCGAACCGCAGCGGTTGTGCCGACATGGTGAGAATCACTGCACCGGATGCCGATCAATCTTTTACCTGTGTCATCGATCCGGTGAACGAGCTGGAACAGGAATATTTTGTCTCAATTATGGGATTCACACCGATTACGGCCGGTGGTATCTGCCCTGATGTGCCGACCGGAACCATTCAGTTCAACCAGATTTACACCGCTGAACAGGTACGGAATTGCTATTGTGTCTACGCATCCTACACGCGCAGTCAGATTACACCGGTTACTCTCGCATCGCTTTCTGCTGAAGGTGTCGAAAACGGCATTTTGATTTCTTGGGAAACGGTTACCGAGACAAATAATTTCGGTTTCAACATTTTGCGCGCCGAAAGCACGGATGGCGAACGGCTTCAAATCAACCCTGAAATCATCTTTAGCAGTCTCGCCCCCGGCGATCCCTTCGGCTCAAGCTATGAATATTTGGACGAAACAGCCCTGCCGGGTGTAGAGTACATTTACTGGCTGGTTGACATCCCCCTCGATGGTACAGAAACCGGCTTGCACGGCCCGATTAGTGCTGTTTGGGGTTTGATCGCAGAATAAGAATTGACCTGAGCTGTCGTTCATTTCAATATGAGTAATTAGCGGAGTCCGGGTTTTTAGGGACTCCGCTTTTTCATAAAACGATTTAATCCAAGACGAAAAAAAGGTTTTACTCTCAAAATAGTTAAAGCAAAAATGAGTAAGATTAAGACAAGGAGATGTGCTATGGAATTTAATGAAGCTTTACTTACCGAACTGAGGCTTTTGCGCGAAGCCGTAGAACAAGTTGCTGATACCCTTGAGGAAATCAGCGACCAATTGAACGACCTGGTCATGGAAGACATCCTTTTGATAGATGAAGAGGAATACCTCGAGGAAGACGAAGATCTCGACGAATTTCTCGATGAAGACCTCGAGGAAGATGCAGTGGAAGTGGAAGGTGACTAAAGCCAGGAACTTTTATCTGCCTTGATTGCTTGATTTTGGTCTTTTTGCTTCTCTGACTCAATCAATTTGAGCCAGCCCTGTATTTGTTGCTTTAACGACGTTTTGGCAGCTGTTTTTAGATGTGGGTGCTTTAATTCACATGTGCTCAATTTGTCATCTTCGAATCTCGTCAGGGGGGAACCCAATTTAATTACGACATTAACTGCATAAAATAAAACAACCGCCTGGAATGGTGCGGTTGTTTTGTGCCGAGTCACAGACTCGAACTGTGGACCCTTCAATTTTCAGTCGAATGCTCTACCAACTGAGCTAACTCGGCGTAAGCAAAGATTTTAGTCGAAGCCACTCTACCTGTCAAGCATTTCGCAATATCTGGGGCAGGAACATACGCAAGCGCTTTGATAACTGCTTCATTCAACCCATCCATATTCTCGTTTCTATCTCCTGAATTTCATATAGCATACGGGACATATGGAGAAATGGCTATGGCAGATTAGCAATTCAAGTATCTGTTTCAAAAGTCCGTGATTTAGACAGAAAGAGGAAGATCGTCATTGATTATACCTTTGAACAAATTGGCATACGGGGTTGAAATTTTGCCAGCTTTCAAGATAGTGAAACTCGCTTTGTGGACAGTGCTTTCATCCTTCTTTCTTTTCCTGCTCATCTGCTTTTTCTTTTCAATCTTCAAAGCCTCAAACCTGAAGCTTTTTTCATACAGCTCTTCTTTGTGCAAGATAAGCAGAGGCATTCCTTTGGCCCCAGCCAGACTCCAGCTGACACCACGGGTCTTCATC
>CAYVOY010000021.1:8275-13298 GCA_964453395.1 uncultured Anaerolineaceae bacterium | reverse complement strand
GTTATCGATTATCTCGAAGAACTTTAATTTTCTTTTTTTTCCAAAGGCGGTAGAATTTTTCCTGAATTACCGCCTTTGGATAAGCGACAGTATGCAGAAAATTGTTTGCTTTTCTGGCAGCTTTCTCTCTTCCTTAGCTTGACAAAGCTCCGCCTATCCGTTATTAATCAAACATGAAAACAAAATTTCACACAAAAGTCATTATTCTCTTTATTACCCTTACTTTTATACTTAGTGCTTGCGACAATATTGCCACTCCGCCTCAAGTCACTCCAAGTCCCGAAACTACACCGACTGAAACGGTTCTTGTTCAAGCTACGCCTAACTACGTAATCGAAGAAACACCCCCTCAGGAAGCCGTCCTGACCGAAGCTGACCACATTCTCGCCTTTGGTGATTATGAAGAAGCGCTCAAGCTTTACAGCGCCAACACAACCGGCTCAAGCCCCGACATTCAAGCAGCCGCGCTTTACGGACAAGGACTCACCTACTACAAACAAGGCGATCTCTTCCAAGCTCAACGTGCCCTGAATCAACTTCAGGACCAATTCCCTGAGAGGCTCCCTTCCAAGCGGGCTAATTTTATCCTCGCGCAAATCAGCCTCGATCAGGACAACGAAGAGGCTGCGCTCACATTCTATCAAGCCTATGCCAATAACCGAGCTGGCGTCCTCGATGCTGAAATTTCCCAAAGAATCGGAACGCTCCTTAGCGAAAAAGGCGAGACCGAAGCAGCACTCGAAGCCTTTCGCACAGCCTATCTTGCTCCCCAGCTTTCTCGCAACACGACCGCTGCACTAAACCTTGCCCAATCTTATACAACACTCGGCGAAAACGATCTTGCTCTCGGCATATACAAAGAAACACTCCACAACACCAGCAGTGATTACACCAAAGCTTCAATGAACCTGCTAATTGGCCGCATCTTAATTATCCAAGGGAATACGGAAGAAGCTTATACCTATCTTCAGGATTCGGTCAACAATTATCCGCAAACCTACGATGCTTATACCGCCCTTGTTACCCTGATTGATGCCGACCAAACCGTCAGCGAGCTTCAACGCGGCATAATTAACTACAACGTCCAGCAATACAACCTCGCGATTGAAGCCCTTGACCGCTATCTCGAGTCTGACGGTTTCGATAAAGACGAAGCTCTCTATTATAAAGCCCTCAGTGTTCGTGCCACAGGTCTTGTTAAAGCCGGTAGCAATTCATCCGAAAGGCTGGCTGCTAATGCATCAGGAGGTATGGCTGAAGACAAAGAAGCTATCAGACTCTGGCGCGAGTTGATTGACACCTACCCAACCAGCGACTATCGCTTCGATTCGATTGAAGACATCATCTACACGCAAAACGTCTACATGGGTCAGCTTAATTTGGCAATCGAAACCACACTCGCTTTCGTTGCCGCGCCAAATTCTGCGCCCGACGCTCCGGCCTTGCTTAAAATTGCCGCTAATTACAATTTTATGGATGGCAAGCTTAAAGAAGCTGCCGATTGTTGGACGCGAATCGCGCTCGAATTCCCTGCTTCAACCGATGCCTTTAATGGACTCTTTTTTGGCGGTAGTTTTTATTATGAGATTGGTGAATACGAAAAAGCCTACGACAACTTTAACCGGGCAGTCTTGGTTGCCAATCCGGGCACGCTCGAAGAATATGGCACCTATTTTTGGCTTGGAAAGGTCAATCTGGCGATGGGCAAGCCAGAAACCGCCAAAGGCAATTGGGAAACTGCCGTCAACCTTGATCCCCATGGTTACTATGGCATCCGTGCGGCTGAAATGCTCAATGACCAGCCCCTTTTCCCACAGCTGAACCTCGATCTCAGCCAACCCGACCTTGAAAGCGAACGTCTGATTGCCGCTGACTGGCTAAAAACCGCATTTAATTTGCCTACCGGTATAAATGTTGATTACAGCTCCGAAATTGCCGAAAACCCCTTCTATCAGCGCGGTTTGGAATATCACCGCCTCGGGCTCTACAGCGAAGCCTCGCGGGAATTCTTTGCCCTCCAAGATGCCTACAGTCAGGACGCCCTTAACAGTTTCCGCCTGATAAAAACTTTCCATGATCTGGCGTATTACAACCTTGCCATCGAAGCCAGCCGGGCGATATCCAAACTCTCAGGTTATGGCGACCTGCCCCTTTCGGCCAATTATCCGCCTTATTTTGCTCATATTCAATACGGTTTATATTACTTCCCCTATATTCAGGAAGTTGCAGAACGCTATGACATCCCAGAAATTTTGCTCTATAGCCTAATCCAGCAAGAAAGTCGTTTCGCCGCCCATGCCTGGTCCTCTGCCGGAGCAAGCGGCTTGATGCAACTCATGCCCGAAACTGCCGCCCAAATTGCCTCAGAAACCGGATATCCGCCTAATTTCAAGCAAAGCGACCTGGCGATACCCATCTACAACCTCGCCTTAGGCAGCAACTACCTCGCCCGCCAAATTTACGTCTTCAAAGGCAATAGCTATCACGCCCTCGCCGCTTACAACAGCGGACCGGGTGCAACCTTGCGCTGGACAAACCTTACCGGCGACGACCCGGACGTCTTTTTGAATTCCGTTAACTACCTAGAAACTCGGACATACCTGCGCAAAATAGTGGAAAATTATCACATCTATTCTTTGATTTATGGGAGATAATAGCAGGAAACAGGTAATAGGAATTAGGTAACAGCTAATACAAGCATTACGCAAAACTTCGCAATAATAAATAGTTTGAATTCTGCGTAGGGCGCGATTGAAGGTGTCGGAAGTGTTTTGATGCGAGAATCTTGTGCACCTTCAATCCGCCGTCGTATAACCCAAAAAGGCGGATATCGTACCCGAACAAAGTGAGTGGTATTGAACGGGCGTAATTTAATCCAGTCTAAAGGCAATAAGCCCATTCAAACATGCCCTACGCTTGATCTCGGAAACCGTCCGCGCTATTAATCAAAAAATCGCCTCCATGTGGAGGCGATTTTCATTACAAAAGGTTAAATTCTAACCGTGTTTGAGGGCAGCTTGAGCAGCAGCCAAGCGAGCCAAAGGCACACGGAAGGGGGAGCAGCTGACATAATTGTTGCCGAGCAAGTGGCAGAATTCAATTGAACTCGGATCGCCGCCATGTTCACCACAAATACCAACTTCCAAACCTGGGCGTTGACCGCGTCCTTTTTCGACTGCAATCTTCATCAAACCGCCAACACCATCGCGATCCAATTGCTGGAATGGGTTCTTTGGCAGAATACCTTTGTCAACATAAACACCGAGGAAGTTGCGTTCAGCATCATCGCGGCTGTAGCCAAAGGTCATTTGAGTAAGATCGTTGGTGCCAAAGGAGAAGAATTCGGCGTATTCAGCGATTTCGTCTGCAGTAACAGCAGCACGTGGGATTTCAATCATCGTGCCAAATTTGTAATCAACGGTGACACCCTTCTCAGCCATAACGTCTTTGGCAATTTGGACCAAAGTAGGCTGAACGGTCTTCAATTCGTTCACATGACCGGTCAGGGGGATCATGATTTCAGGATGCGGGTCAAAACCATTCAATTTGACGTCACAAGCGGCTTCAAAGATAGCGCGAACTTGCATTTTCATGATGTCAGGATAGACGATGCCAAGGCGGATACCGCGCAAGCCCATCATTGGGTTGCTTTCATGTAAGCCTTGAACCACTGCCAGCAAAGCTTCTTTTTCAGCCAGACCCTTGGTCTCGCCTTTGGCTTTCATCGTGGTAACTTCAATCAAAAGGTCTTCCATTGAAGGCAGGAACTCATGCAGCGGGGGATCAATCAAGCGAATAATTACCGGCAAACCGGTCATCGCTTCGAAGAGGCCGTAAAAATCACCACGTTGGAAGGGTTGCAGTTTTTCCAATGCACCAAAGTACGCTTTAGCTGCACTTGAGTCGTTCATTTTCTTTGTTTCGGTGTCGATTTCAGCTTTGAGAGCAACTTTATCTTCATCGCTCAGGCTGCGGCCTTCCAAACGGCCGGAATCATAAGCTTTTTGCAAAACTTCAATGTTGTTGATCATCTTCTGAGTTGCTTCGGCATTCATAATCATAGCCTGCACGTCAGGTAAACGTTGGACATCAAAGAACATGTGCTCGGTACGGCAAAGGCCGATACCCTTAGCGCCATATTCGCGGGCACGTATGGCGTCGCGAGGATAATCTGCATTCGCCCAAACCTGAAGTCGGGAAACTTCGTCAGCCCAAGTCAAAAGGGTCATCAGCTCTTTTTGTTCGGAAATATTGGGGGTGGTCATGGCGATTTCACCAACGAAAACCTCACCGGTAGTTCCATCAAGAGAAATCCATTCACCTTCTTTGACGGTTACGCCTTTGGTGGTCATTTCGCGTTTTGCCATATCGATGCTAATTTCAGAAGCACCAACCACACAAGGCACACCAAATTGACGGGCAACCACGGCGGCGTGAGATGTTGCACCACCTTCGCTGGTCAAAATGCCTTTGGAAGCCAACATACCATGCACATCATCGGGCTTGGTGAAGGGGCGAACCATAATAACGGATTGACCTTTTTCGTTGTGCATCTTTTCGCAGGTGTCTGCGTCAAAATAAATCTGACCGACTGCGGCACCGGGGGAAGCATTGACGCCCTTGCCATAGAAACGACCGTCTTTCTTAGCTGCTTCAACGTCTTCGTGAGCGAAGTGAGGATGGAGCATTTGGTCAATTTGTTCGGGGGTAACACGGGTCAAAGCTGTTTTCTTGTCAATCAAGCCTTCCATGACCATATCGTGAGCAACTTTTACTGCGGCAATAGCCGAGCGCTTGCCATTACGGGTTTGAAGCATCCAGAGTTTGCCGTGTTCAATCGTGAACTCGACGTCCTGAAGATCTTTGTAATGGTTTTCGAGCTTTTCGGTAATGTCCATGAATTGCTGGTAAACGGCGGGCATTTCTTCTTTGAGAAGAGAAATCTTGGAAGTGTTGCGAATACCGGCAACAACATCTTCACCCTGAGCATTCATCAGATAATCGCCAAACATAACGTTTTCGC
>CAYVOY010000021.1:7005-8175 GCA_964453395.1 uncultured Anaerolineaceae bacterium | reverse complement strand
ACAACATCTTCACCCTGAGCATTCATCAGATAATCGCCAAACATAACGTTTTCGCCGGTTTGGGGATCGCGGGTGAAAGCAACACCGGTACCGGAATCGCCACCCATGTTGCCGAAGACCATGGTCTGAATGTTGACAGCAGTGCCGAGGGAATCGGAGATGTTTTCGCGGCGGCGATAATCGATAGCGCGTTTGGACATCCAGGAATCAAATACGGCTTTGACAGCCAGTTCGAGCTGTTTGTAAGGATCTTGGGGGAAATCGATGCCTTTTTGTTCGCGAACGACTTTTTTGTAGGCTTCGGTTAGCTCAGCCCAATCGGCTGCGGTCATTTCGGTATCGCCCTTGTAGCCTTTGGCTTTCTTGATTTCGTCAAGCGGTTCTTCGAAATATTCGTCATCAATGCCCATAACAACTGTGCCGAGCATGTGAATCAAACGGCGGTAAGAATCTTCGACAAAACGTTCGTCGCCGGAGGCAACAGTCAAGCCTTTGGCAACTTCATCGTTCAAACCAATGTTCAGAACGGTGTCCATCATGCCTGGCATCGAGAATTTGGCACCCGAGCGGCAGGAAACGAGCAAAGGATTGCTTGCATCGCCAAACTTTTTACCGGATTTTTCTTCAACAACTTTCAGCGCATCCAAAACTTGTTGCCACAAGTCTTCGGGGAAATCGCGAGTTTCTTGAAAAGCGTTACAAGCTTCTGTTGTAACAGTTAGACCGGGGGGAACAGGCACACCGGCACGAGTCATATCGGCCAGATTGGCACCTTTACCACCGAGGAGACCGCGAACGCCCTCCCAATCACCGGCATATTTTTCGGCTTGTTCAACTTCGTCGAACAAATAGACCCATTTTTTATCAGACATAAAATCCTCCTAAGATTTAATCGTCATTCATCAGAATGTATTTTTTAATTTCACGACTGGTTATTGTACCATGTAGTCGAGAGCCTGCCAGGCAGCAGTATAGACAATACCAAAGCCTAAACAAAATGTTTTTACGAAAGATTTACAGTTATCCTTTTGAGGTAAATTGCACGGCCATTTGCTTCAGAACGGCTGCGATAAGTACTTGTCCGTACAAGATTGCAATTCTGCTAAATCATTCCTGCTCTGCTATTACTGTGCCTATTCAAAAATTTTCTCATTCACCGGTCTTTTCGTA
>CAYVOY010000021.1:0-6905 GCA_964453395.1 uncultured Anaerolineaceae bacterium | reverse complement strand
CGGCTGGTGATATTCGCCTCTAATGGCCGTTCGCCAAGGAAAAAGCTGTTCATAACACCCTTTCCATGTGTTGCGTTCAAGAATTTATAACGAAAACCGAGCAAACCATGGGTTGGAATCACAAAGGTAAGATGGGTCGTTCCGTCATTGTTATTGCGCATGTCCTGCATTAGTCCCCTTCTCTGACCCAACATCTCAACTACTGCGCCAACATACTCCGGAGCGACATCAATATGGACTTCTTCGAAAGGTTCAAGTTTATTACCATCTTCGTCTTCAATCACAATAGCTTCCGGTCGGCTCACCTGAAATTCGTAGCCTTCACGACGCATCGTTTCGATCAAGATGCCGAGGTGTAATTCGCCTCGTCCGGAGACCAAAAAAGTATCTTTTTGCTCAGTTTGTTCAACCCTTAAGGCAATATTTTTCTTCAATTCATCGGTCAATCGTTCCAGGATGTTTCTGGATGTGCTATATTTGCCTTCACGCCCACCAAATGGTGATGTATTGACGCCAAAAGTCATCCGTACGGTTGGCAATTGCACTTCAATTCTCGGTAAAGCGACCGGATTATCCGGTGAACATAGCGTGTCCCCAATCTGAATATCTTTCAAACCGGCAATCGTAACAATATCGCCTGCTTCTGCCTCATCAGTCAGCTTCTTTTCCAGCCCTTCATATGCATAGAGGTACTTTGCCGTCGTCCTTTCCTGGCTGCCGTCAGCTTTCATTCTCAAAATCGTGTCGCCGGTGCGAACTTTTCCGGCATAAATCCTTCCGGTTGCTGTAACGCCGCTATACTCATCATAGCCTAAATTTGTAACCAGCATTTGGAAACTGTTGTCGGCGTCAACTTTTGGACCAGGGATTTCAGTCAGGATAGTTTCAAACAATGGCATGAGCGTATCTTCCAATTCGGGAGTCCGCCCGGCTTTGCCAAGCAAACCTTCTGCGTAAATAATCGGAAAGTCCAATATTTTATTGTTTGCACCTAATTCAACAAAAAGATCGAAAGTGGCATTAATTGTGCTTTCAATGTCAATATCTTTTCTATCAAGTTTATTAATAACCACAATTGTTTTCAAATTCTTCTCGATAGCCTGTTTGAGGACGAAGCGTGTCTGTGGTTTGGGACCTTCGGCGGCATCAACCAAAAGCAAAACGCCGTCAACCATATTCATAATTCGCTCAACTTCTCCACCAAAATCAGCATGCCCGGGGGTATCGACGATATTAAGTTTCACAATTTCACCGGTAGCCGGATTTGGTAAATTTATCGATGCATTTTTTACCAAAATCGTAATGCCGCGCTCCCTTTCCAAATCGTTGGAATCCATAACACGTTCTGCGACTTTTTGATTCTCTCTAAATACTTTTGCCTGGCGTAGCATCGAGTCAATCAAAGTTGTCTTACCATGATCAACATGGGCGATAATTGCAACATTTCGAATATCTTTTCGTTCTTTTTCCATAATTTTCCTTTTAATTCCAAGAAAAAACCCGGATAAACCGGGTTTTTTTATTAATCCATTCCAAGTACATCCCAAAAACAGGGTGGTGGCTCAACCGGTTCATCCATAAACTCAACGGAGTTTTTCAACTTTTCGAAAACTTTATCGAATGATTTACGCTCATTGACATGAACTTCAAAAAGTGTAGCTCCCGGTTCAACATAATCACCAATTTTCACCCGAACCATAATACCGACGGCAGGGTCAATCCGATCGTCCTTTTTAGAGCGACCGGCACCAACTTCGACAGAACTTTCGCCGACTTCTTTGGCATCAATAACCGAGATCCAACCGCCTCTTTCAGCTTTTATCGGAAGTATAAATTTGGCTTTTGCTAATTTCTCAGGATTATCAATGTAACTGACATCCCCACATTGGCTCCCAATCAGCTCTTTGAATTTCATCTTCGCAGAACCATCGTCAATTTTCTCCTGAGCCATTTTGCGGGCAATCTCCAGGTCTGTAACCACATTCCCAAGAATTAGCATATAGGCAGATAAATCTATGCAATGCTCATGAAAATCTTCAGGGCCAAAGCCATTGAGCATGTCGATTGCTTCTTTTAATTCAAGCGCGTTTCCAACCGCAATCCCAAGCGGTTGATCCATTTGGGATAGCAAAGCAATCACTTTGCGACCGCTCAATTTTCCTATCGCGACCATCACTTCAGCCAACTCACGCGCCTCATCCAGATTTTTCATGAATGCACCACGCCCAACTTTGACATCCAAAGCAATTGCGTCAGCACCGGAGGCAATTTTTTTGCTCATCACCGACGAGGCAATCAAAGGAATCGATTGGACGGTTCCGGTTACATCTCGTAAAGCATAAAGCTTGCCATCAGCCGGAGCCAAATCGACACTCTGACCGGTAACAACAATGCCATGCTGGCGCAAGTGGTCGATGAATTCTTCGGTGCTCAAATCGGATTTAAAGCCAGGAATTGATTCGAGTTTGTCAATCGTGCCACCGCTAAAACCAAGACCTCTGCCGGACATTTTCCCGACAGGTAAGCCACAAGCGGCAACAATCGGGGCAACGACTAAAGTAGTTTTATCACCAACACCACCGGTCGAATGCTTATCCACCACACGTCCGCCAAACTCGCTTAAATCGAGTTCGTCGCCTGAAGCAGCCATTGCCAAAGTCAGTTCCGTTATTTCTTCATGAGACAAGCCGTTAATTGCAACGGCCATCGCCCAGGCTGCCATTTGATAGTCAGGGACGTCTCCGGTAGTATAGTTTTCGACCAACCAAGAAATTTCCTCTTTTGAAAGAGGCTCTTTCTCTTTGGTTTTAATGATGATATCAACGGCTCTCATACTAAAAATCCTTAATCGGCAGGATAGATAAAAATCTTCCTGTTAGGCTCTTCTCCAACTGATTCAGTATAAACATCGTCGCGTTTTCTAAGCTCGATGTGCACAATACGGCGTTCATTTGCCGGCATCGGTTCAAGCATTTGCTTCCGTCCTGTTGAAATCACTTGATCAGCCATTCTACGTGCCAATTTTTGTAACTCACGCTCACGACGAGATCGATAATTTTGAATATCAACTTGAATTCGAATCCAGGTTCCAAAATTATGGGTAACGATCAAACTAACCATATATTGAATAGCATTTAATGTTTCAGCCCGGCGTCCAATCAGTAAACTGAGGTCATCGCCTTCGATTTCAACCCGATAATATTCTCGCTCGTCTTCATCCGAAACCTGTTTTTGAATCGTGATAACGGCATCAACTTTCATGTAAGCGAGCAAGGTCTTTACAGTCTTTTTTATAAAATCTTCAATCGACTCGTCCGCATTCAATTCTACAAGCTCTTCCGTTTCAACACCCACAAATAATGGTGCTTCTTCTTTCTGGCTTGTTCCGGAAGGTAAATCTTCGTCTTGCTCTTTAGAATCAGATATTTTTACTGCTTCTTCTACAGGAGAATTCTTTACTGTTAATTTAATGCGCGCCTGTCGGGAGGCAAAACTAAAGAAGTTCCGTTTGCCTTCGTCTAAAACTTCAATTTCTACGTCATCAGGTTCTAAACCAAGCTGGTCTAAACCTTTCTCAACAGCTTCATCTACTGTTGCAGCGATAACTTCAAGCGTCATTCTCTGTGCCATTTTCACCCTATCTTTTCATTTTCGGTCGATGTTGCTTAGCTGAAGCCCGGGCAGATGGTTTGACAACTTTAACAGGTTCTGGTTCGTCGTCCTCATCATCTTCATCGTCGTCAAGATCAACAACAACTTCCGGCTTCTTCACTTCTTTCTTTTTTATCCATGGGAATAAAGCCGACCAATCAGCCCTGCCCATTGCCGCATATTGCCCAATTGTAGTCAAATTGCTGATGAGAAAATATAGCGCTAAACCAGCTGAGAATTGATAAGCCATAAAGCCCATCATAATCGGCATCATCATTGTCATGCTGTTATTCATAGCTGCTGCCTGTCCACCATCATTTGTCGCAGGCGGTTGCATAACCTTAGACTGAATGAAGGTTGTTAGCACTACCAAGATTGCCAAAACAGGAACTGCAAAGCCAAAAATGTTTAATCGTTCCGGCTGACCCAGGTCCATCCACAAGAAGCGGTTTTGAATCGGCAGGATTTTATTTATATCAAGGAACGGATAAACCAATCGCTCCAGTTTAACCAGTTCGAGCGGTGTCGAAGCCATTACACGCATGATTGCCTGGTACAAACCAATGATAATTGGAAACTGAATGATAGTAGGCAAACAGGAACCTAAAGGACTAATGCCTTTCTCCTGGTACTTCTTCATCTGATATTCAGCTGCCTTTTCTTTATTGTCCTTATACTTATCCATCATCTTTATATACTGAGGATCACTCTGCAAGTCTTGCATTTCTTTAGATGACTTTAATTGTTTTGCAGTCAACGGATAAGTCAACAATTTGATCAAAATTGTAAAGATGATAATGGCAAAGCCAAAATTCTTTACCAGCATAGTGATCAAAAGCAACAAGTTAGTGAATGGTTGAATAATAATTGCATCCCACATGGTCGTTCTCCTAATTTACCGTAAAGGTCCAACCGGGAACACCGGTGGTACTATAAGTGTAGAGCAAAGCATCACCATTGATAACCGGTACGAAAATTTGGTCACCATCTACAATTGGTTTTGAATAAATGTTACCGGGGACCGTAATCGATCGGAGAGGTGCGTGATTATCGGCTGCATAGAAATTTATTGTTCCGTTTTCCAAAGCAACCAAAAAACCTTCACCTTCAACTAAAACCGCTCCGGCGATAACTTCACCTCCGGCGTTATTCTGCCAAAGGTCCTCACCCGTATTCTTATCCAATGCGATGATCATCCCACTCTTGTCAACGAAAATTAATTCATTTCCATTTAAGATTGGCGTTCCCCAGATTGAGTCAAGTTCTTTCCCCTCGCCGTAAGTCCAGTTTACTTTTCCGGTTTCGAGATCAAAAGAAATCATATCATGACCCAAACTGCCGACAAAGACCGAATCCGATTCCGGATCATAAAGCGGAGAGGCTAAAACAGCACCAACCATTTCAACCCGATAGATTTCTTCACCTGTCTTGCTGTCTAAAACGAGGACGTGATGATCTTGGGCGCTGACAATAATTTTATCGCCAACAACAATCGGTTCAGAAATAAAAGCAAAATCGCCAGCATAATTCCAAACCAATTCTCCGGTATCTTTATTTATTGCATAAATATCTCTGTCTGTGCTGGGGGCGATAATCAAATCATCTGCGATTGCCGCTTTGCCTTGATACCAGCCTTTGGCTCCTTCAAAAGTCCAGCTATGCCCGCGAAGATTATCAGCAGAAACTTTATGAAATTTATTCGCCAAATCACCATAATAAACATATCCATCAGCAACTAAGGGCGGTGCGTACATTACTACATTAGCCGATACTTTTTCGACAGCATCAGATTTTTTTGCACCGGTGACTCGGTCAATTTGATAAAGATTAGTTAAGTACGCCAAATACACACTGTCGTCAGTGACGGTGGTACCGGGGGTACTTTCTGCGCGGACTCCAGCAGCACAACCGGTCATGATTGTGCCTGCTATAATCAGCAGAATTAAAAGTCTTATAGCCTTTTTATTCATTTACTCTCCATTCAAGGAACTGGGTCTATACCACCTTTGCTAAAGGGGTTGCATCTTGCAATCCGTTTAACCGCCATCCACCCGCCTTTAATAGCACCATATTTGTAAATAGCCTGGTAGCCATAATGGGAACAGGTTGGGTAATACCGGCAGCTGTTAGGGGGCAATGTTTTAGAAAAAGTGGCTTGGTAAAGTTTGATGAGTAAGAGCAAAATGAGTCTTGGGAAATTTGCCAGCGTTTTAGGTAAATCTTCCAATGGAGGATCGGTATATTGGGGTTCTTGCTCTTCCGATTCTTCAATCATTCTTGTTCAACAATATTGCCTTTACTAATAACTGCTCAAAAGCCTGATCCAGGTCAACGGGACTAACTGTCAATAAAGCACTGCGGGCAATGATCAGAAGGTCATTGCCCATGCTTATTTTTGCTCCAAATTTAGCCATTCGGGACCGGATTCTTCGCTTGCAACGATTTCGTTCAACAGCACCACCAACACTTTTGCTGGCAATTACCGCATACCTTAGCTGGTTCAGCAAATTCGATTTCACCACCAAGACTAAATATCGGTTAGAAAAAGAATTGCCCTCAGTTCGGACTGCTCTAATTTCTTGTGAACTATGCAGCACAACCGGCATTTCAATCCCGCTTGTACTACTTGCAATCATTTCGTTTTCTACCAGCGAAGTTTCTTTACGTGATTATTCGCGGTTTTAGCCAATTGTTTGCGACCACGAAGACGGCGACGTCTCAAAACTTCACGTCCATCAGAAGTGGACATTCTGGCACGGAAACCATGAACACGAACACGTCGTTTAACTTTTGGTTGATAGGTTCTTTTTGTTGACATTCTTTAATTCCTTTCGAAAATCCTGGTGGACTACACAGCGGCGTCTAATCCAGGATGTTTATTCAAATACATAACCTCTCAATTTTACTTGATTTACTTCTTTCGTCAAGATAAATATCGACATTATTATTCTGCAATTTTGGCAATCAGTCGCCCTTTTTGGTCAATACCAGTGAATTCTACCATTCTGATTTGATTTAAGAGCTTTTCTTCGCTCGAACAAACAACGTTTTGGTAATTTTCACTAAAACCATGATACCAATTAAGTTCGTCTGCTTTTTTTCTGCTCTCGAATAAAACTTCCGACTTTTGCCCTATTAAACTTTCTTTGATTTTCTTTTCTTGTTCAGCAAAATGGCTTAATAATCTCTTGGTCCGATTTTTTATGGTTGCTTGATGAACATGATCAGGCAAATTGAGTGCATCGGTTCCCGGC
>CAYVOY010000020.1:0-13477 GCA_964453395.1 uncultured Anaerolineaceae bacterium | reverse complement strand
TGACCGCGCATTGCAGTTGCCTGACCGTAGAAACGGCGGAACTGACGTTCATAAATTCCATAAACGCGACGAACTTTTTGTTTGGCGCGCAGCTGTTTGCCATAGTCGGATGTACGACCGGGGCGGGCAGCATTCATTTTGCCATGCTGGCCGGGAGCGTAGGGTCTTTTTTCAAAGGCACACTTAGGGGTGTAACAGCGCTCTCCCTTAAGGAAGAGCTTTTCACCTTCGCGACGGCATAAGCGACAAACTGCATCTGTATATCTTGCCATAATAAATACTCCTTTTTCTTCTTACTAAACGCGGCGTTTCTTAGGTGGCCTGCAGCCATTATGCGGAACAGGGGTCAGGTCTGTAATTTTGATAACTTTCAAACCGATTGCCTGAACGGCACGAATAGCAGCTTCCCGACCGGGGCCGGGGCCTTTGACAAACAATTCTACTTCTTGCAAACCCATTTGTTGGGCTACTTTGATGGTCTGTTCGGTTGCCATTCGGGCAGCAAACGGGGTGCTCTTGCGGGAGCCTTTAAAACCAGCGGAACCGGAACTGCCCCAGCAAACAGTGTTGCCCTGAAGGTCAGTTACAGTAACGATAGTGTTATTAAAGGACGCAAAAACATGCACCTGTCCTGTCGATAGTTGGCGCTTAACTTTGCGGGACCCAGTAGTCCGGCGCGCTGTACGTGCTTGTTTAGCCATAATTCTTCCTCACTCAATCTTTTAATGACGGTCACTGCTCTGTCCGATTGCCGCTGGGGAGAAAGGGAAACCCCGATCGGACAAGCTGGCTGACCAAATCACTAATCTTACTTCTTGGTAGCTCCACGACGGCGACCACGACCGGCAACGGTGCGTTTTGGTCCCTTGCGAGAGCGGGCATTTGTGCGGGTATTCTGTCCGCGCAAAGGCAGGTTTCTGCGGTGGCGCAAGCCACGATAACAACCGATTTCAACCAAACGTTTGATGTTCATCTGAACTTCACGGCGCAGGTCACCTTCGGTGGTTACATTCTGAGCGATATATTCACGAAGTTTAGAAACTTCATCTTCAGGTAAGTCCTTGACGCGAACGTCAGGATTCACACCGGTTGCTGTCAAAATATCGTCAGCAATTTTTGGACCGATACCATAGATGTACCGCAAGCCAATTTGGATGCGCTTATTGCGCGGGAGGTCAACACCTTCAATACGTGCCATATTTCTCTATCCTATCCTTGTCGCTGTTTGTGTCTTGGATTAGAACAAATAACGTAAAGTCTGCCTTCACGTTTCACAATTTTACACTTGTTACAGCGTTTCTTAATTGAAGCTGATACTTTCATCAGTCAGTCTCCTTCTTCTATCTGCAAAGTTCCTATTATATATGTTTCTGTCGCTCTTAGCAAGGCTTTAATTACCTTAAAGGTTTAAATTGCTTTTTTGCTCCAAAACACTTCTTTCAATAATTACAATGCCGTTAAAATTAACGGTCCATCTTTTGTTACGGCAATTGTGTTTTCCTGGTGAGCGGTTAAGCCACCATTTTTGGAAACAACCGTCCAACGGTCTGCCAGGGTCTTGGTTTGACGCGTTCCAACCAGAACCATCGGTTCGATCGCAATTGTCATACCTTCACGCAGCAAAAAACCTGTCCCGCGTTTGCCGTAATTTGTAATTTGAGGGCTTTCGTGCATTTCACGACCTACACCGTGACCGGTATAAGTGTGTGTGCAAAAAAAGCCTTCGCTTTCAACATATTCCTCAATCGCTGCCCCAACATCGCCGCTGTGATTGCCGGGAACCATCAGTTCGGTGGCAATATCAAGCGCTTTTTGGGTTACATCAATCAAACGTTGGGCTTCGCGGGAAATTTCGCCAACACCGACGGTGAAAGCGGCATCACCAACAAAGCCACGGTAAACTGCACCACAATCAATCGAAATAATATCGCCTTCGACCAATTTGCGCTTACCGGGAATACCATGCACCATTACTTCATTAATACTGGTGCAAATACTCCCCGGAAAGGGTACGCCGTTTCCCGGATCATAATTCTTGAAGGGGGAATAAACACCTACTGAGCGTTGGAAGCTTTCAGCAACCTCGTTTAACTCGCCGGTGGTAACACCGGGGGCAATCGCAGCTCTGACCGCTTCAAGCGTTTGACGATTGATTCGTCCCGCTTCTCGCATAATCGCAATTTCACTTGCCGATTTAATGTTTATTCCATGTTCAAAGTCGTACATTTTATGCCTTCGCTACCTTTAATAAGTCTTTCGTAACCTTCTCGATAGCCTGGGTGCCATCAATCTCAACCAGTGTGCCGGCATTATGATAGTACTCGATTAAGGGGGAGGTTTGTTCGTAATAAACCTCTATGCGATGAGCCACCGTTTCGGGTTTATCATCGTCTCTTTGGTAAAGTTCGCTGCCGTCCACATCATCCAACCATTTTACAGCAGGAGGATTATAGAGGGCGTGGTAAACATGCCCTGACTTGCTCATCCAGCGACCACTCAGCCGTTCAATCAGGACTTCATTCGGTACCGTTATAAAGGGAACCAAATCAACCTGACCGCCTGTTTTCGCTAAAAACGCATCAAGAGCTTCGGCCTGTGCCGGAGTGCGGGGAAAGCCATCCAGCACAGCGCCTTTTTTACAATCATCTCTACTTAAGCGATCTTCAACCATCGCAATCGTAACATCATCCGGAACCAACTCGCCTTTATTGAAATAACTTGCGGCGAGTATGCCAAGTTCAGTTTGCTTAGACAGGTTTTCTCTAAAAAGATCTCCTGACGAAATGTGAACCAAGCCCAGTTCTTCAGCAATAATTTCAGACTGAGTGCCTTTACCGGCACCCGGAGGACCTAACATTACGATGTAAGTCGCTTTTTCGTTCATCTTACTTACTCAATAATTAGTTAATCAGCCTGTCGTCATAACCGTGCATACGCAATTCGGTTTCAATCAATTCAACTGTTTCTCTAATCGTACCAACCACAATCAGCAGACCTGAAGCTTGCATAAGTTGCAAACCGCCGCTGTTTTCGGGTAAGAACAAGCCCATGATGAAGGGCAAGACCGAAATCAAGCCAAGGAAGAATGCACCGGGCAAGGTGATTCTCCGTTGCACACGGGTCAAATAATCTTGTGTTGGCTTCCCACGGACAACACCGGGAATTTGAGCGCCTTGCTTTTTGAGGTTTTCGCCGTAATTTTGCTGGCTAAACAATACATCCGTATAGAAGTAAGCAAAAGCGACGACAAGCAAAAAGAACATAATCGGATACCACCAGGTATCACCGCTAAAGGCTCGATAGACCCAGTTCGAGAAAGAGTTCACCCACTTCGTCTGTGAATTGATGAAGAAGGAGGACAAAATCGCCGGGAATGTCAAAAAGCTTTGCGCAAAAATGATCGGGATCATACCGGCCATGTTGACCATCAGCGGAAGCTGAGAGCGAACAGGCATAGACATGCGGTTTCCAATTCGGCGTCCGGGGAAGAGCACAGGAATGTTCCTTCGTCCGCCTTGTACATAAATAATTGCGACAATGCTCAACACAAAGACCACCAAGACAAGCAGGAAGACCCACCAGGCTTCCTTCTGAGTAACCATACGTGCGATGGCAACCGGGAAGCGGGAAACGATACCTGAGAAAATAATCAAAGACAAACCTTGATTACGCAGGCCGAATTCCGAAATGAGCTGACCAATCCAAATACCAAACATTGTACCGGCAACCATGGTGATGATTGCGGTAATGGAGGGTAACAAACTGGCGCCTGAGAAGCCAAAACTTGCGATGGCAGAATCGGGACCCAACATCTGTTTGAAAATGTTAATTTGCCCAAAGGCTGAAAGCAGCGCCATCGGGATGGTCAGGATCACAGTCCATTTTTCCATCCAGATACGTCCTTCGCGTGGGTCATCCTGCATTTTTCGTTCAAGAGCCGGGATAACCGGAGTGAGCAATTGCAAGATAATTTGAGCAGTAATATATGGGTAAACACCCATTGCCAAAACTGAGAATTGTGAAACCGCACCACCGGAGAGCAAATCGAGCAAACCAATCAGGTTTCCACTAGCACCACTAGCAGAAGCATCGGTTAACTGGCTGACAATTGCGCGGTCAATTCCGGGCACCGGAATATTGGCTGCCAAACGATAGACGGCAAGCAAGAGTAAGGATATCAGCAATTTATTGCGGATATCCTCTGATTTCCATAAAAAGCGCCAGGATGAACGTTTCATTAGTTATCTCCTCTGACTACGCGATATCGATGGTCTCAATACTTCCACCAGCTTGTTCAATCTTCTGGCGAGCACCTTCGGTAACCTTATGTGCCTTAACTTTCAAAGCAACTTTAACATCGCCACGTCCCATAATCTTAATGGGCAGGCTTCCTTTTTTCAACAAACCGGCTTCGCGCAAAGTTTCGGGGGTGATTTCGCTGTCGGCTTTGAAATCCACAAGGGTGTCCAAATTGACTTCAGCGTAACGAACCCGATTTCGCGGGGTGAAACCTTCACCGCGCAGGAAAGGCAGCTTGCGATAGAAAGGCAGGTTGCCACCGGCATGATAGAGGCGAACGCCACCGCTCGTGCGGGCATTTTGGCCTTTGGTACCACGACCGGAGGTCTTGCCAGTACCGCTTCGCATACCGCGACCAACACGTTTGCGGTCTTTCTTAGCACCCTCATTGGGTTTAAGATCGTGTAATTGCATCTTACTTCTCCTCCTCAACTGATTCGACCTCAACCAAATGTGAGACCTTATCCAGCATACCTAAGAGGGCAGGGTTTTCCTGATGCTCAATAACAGCACCGATTTTTCCCAAACCCAAGGCTTTGAGTGTACGTTTAGTGCGAACGGTGTAACCTGTACCGCTCTTTACTTGTGTAACACGGAGTGTTCTGCTCTTTTCTAACTTAGCCATTCTTCCTCCGTTCCCAATATGGGATAACTTCTTCGACGTCTTTTCCGCGTTCAGCTGCTACTGTTTGAGGCGATTTCAATTGCGCAAGCGCATCAAATGTTGCCTGAACGATATTGAGCATGTTTGAACTGCCCAAAGATTTGGTCAAAATGTCTTTAACGCCTGCTGCTTCACAAACTGCACGCACACCGCCTGCGGCGATAACACCCGTACCGGGGGAGGCGGGTTTCAGTAAAACTTTAGCGCCACTTTGGGTTCCGATAACCTCATGAGCAATTGTGGTGCCCATCAGGCTAACTTTGTGCATGTTTTTGTAAGCGCGATCGGTTGCTTTACGCATTGCGTCTGGCACTGCACCGGCTTTACCGGTACCCATGCCAACCGTTCCGTTATTATCACCGACTACGATGGTAACTCTGAAAGAGAACCGGCGACCGCCTTTGACAACTTTCGCCACGCGGGCGATATCGATCACACGCTCGTCATATTGTGGGCCTAATGCTTGATAATCATCCATAATATCCTCTTTTAGAACTCCAGACCACCCTTGCGGGCGCCTTCAGCCAGGGCTTTCACACGACCGGTGTAGATGTAACCGCCGCGATCCATAACAATGGTATTAATACCTTTGTCTTTGGCGCGTTTGGCAACTTCTTCACCAACCAATGTCGCTTGTTCGATCTTTGTTTTGCCTTTGAGTGAATCGCGAAGGGCGACGTCAATGCTGGAACAAGACACAAGCGTCATTCCGCTGTGATCATCGATAATCTGAACATAGATATCGTTGATGCTGCGAAATACATTCATGCGAGGGCGTTCCGGCGTGCCAAAAATCTTCTTGCGAACACGGGCATGGCGGTGTAGTCTAGCTTCATTTCTTGATTTTTTTGCCATTCTTACCTCTATTTACCGGTCTTTCCGGCTTTACCAGCCTTAAGTTTCACTTCTTCGCCCTGATAGCGAATACCAGTACCATGGTAACGCTCGGGTGGGCGCAGTTTGCGAATCTCAGAAGCAGTTAAACCAACCTGATGGCGACTTCGTCCCTGAACTTTAATCAGACGAGCTTTTGCATCGGCTTCAAAGGTGATCCCGTCGGGAGCAGGCACGGTAATGGGGTGAGAATAACCCAGGTTCAAAAGCAGACCGGTACCGGTTACTTCAGCCTTATAACCTACGCCTTTATATTCCAGAACGATTTCAAAACCTTCGCTGCAGCCAACAACCATGTTGTTGATTAAAGCGCGGGTGGTTCCGTGCAGGGCGCGAACACGAGGTTCGTCATTGGGACGACTAACCGTAATCACGCCATCTTCCATTTTAATATTAATCAATTCGGAGAAAGTCTCTTCCAATTGTCCTTTAGGACCTTTGACTGAAACTTTGCTACCGTCAATTTTTACATCCACACCCTTTGGCAGAGTGATGGGCAGTTTACCTATACGCGACATTTTCTACCTCCTACCAAACCTTACACAGGATCTCGCCGCCAACGCCGACTTTACGAGCGCGATGGCCGGTCATGATGCCTTTGGGGGTTGATATAATCGCGATACCGATGCCCGAAAGAACCCAGGGGATTTCTTTCTTAGAGGTATACACACGGCAGCCGGGGCGGCTAACACGTTGCAGACCGGTAATCAATGAGCGGCGGTTACGTCTTTCACCAATGTACTTGAGTTTCAGGAGCAAAACTTTGCTGCCTTCCGTCTTTCCATCAACAAGTTCAAAACTCTCAACATAGCCTTCTTCGACAAGGATGCGGGCAATTTCTGCTTTGAGTTTGGAATTCGGAACAGCAACCACAGCCTTACCGGCGGAAGCAGCATTGCGAATTCGGGTTAACATATCGGCAATTGGATCTGTAATAGTCATTCTTATACCTCCAGGTCAATTACCAGGATGATTTGGTCACACCAGGGATTTTTCCCTCGAGTGCTTGTTCACGGAAACAAATTCGGCACATACCAAATTTGCGCATATAACCACGCGGTCTTCCACAAATACGACAGCGATTTACAACGCGCCCGGGGTACTTCCGGCGCATTTCACGATATTGCATACACTTTTTTGCCATTAGTTATCCTTCCTGAAGGGCATGCCGAACTTGCGCAGCAGCTCGCGGCCATGGTCGTCGGTTTCGGCTGTTGTTACGATGGAAATTTCCATTCCACGGGTTTTGTCGATCTTGTCATACTGAATTTCAGTAAAGATCAACTGCTCATTTAAACCGAGAGTATAGTTGCCGCGACCATCAAAAGAGTCCGCAGAAATACCACGGAAGTCACGCACACGGGGTAAAGCAATATTGATCAGGCGATCCAGGAAAGACCACATCTTCTCACCGCGCAAGGTAACTTTCACGCCAATTTGGCGACCTTCGCGCAGCTTAAAGTTGGAAATAGCTTTCTTGGCAGCGATGACAACAGGCTTCTGACCGGTGATGATGGTCAGATCATTTACTGCAGCGTCCAGTGCCTTGGGATTATCCAGGGCTTCACCGACACCAATGTTGACAACAACTTTGGTTATTCGGGGAATCTGCATGACATTGCTCAAACCCAACTCTTTAAAGAGTGCCGGAGCAATTTCGTTCTTATATTCTTCTTGTAGTCTGTTCATATCTACTCACCTGCGCCTTATTCAGCTTTAGCTTCAGAATCTTTGTCGACTGAAGGCTTCTCGGCTTTAGGAGTTGTGCTCCTGCGGCGAGGGGTCTTCTTTTCGACTGTTTCAGCTTTAGCCTTTTTCGTTTGGCGCGTTTCTTTCGCTTCTTTTTTAGAAGCACTATCAACCAGGACTACGTTGGAAATATCAATCGGTGCTTCGAATTCACGAATGCCCGATGGAATTGTCTTTCCGCCCGATTGCATTTGCTTCTGGTGTTTCTTTACCATGTTCACGCCCTGAACCACAACGCGGTTCTCGCTTGGGATTACTCGGATAACTTCACCGACCTTGTTCTTGTCAGCTTTGTCTCCGGTCATCACGCGAACGCGGTCACCTTTTCGGATTTTCATCTTCATTTAGACACTCCTACCATCAACTACAGTACTTCCGGAGCCAATGAAACAATTTTCATATAGCCTTTTTCACGCAATTCGCGAGCGACCGGACCAAAAATGCGGGTTCCGCGAGGATTAACTCCGTCATTGTCCAAAATCACAGCAGCATTGTCGTCAAAGCGAATACTTGAACCATCAGGGCGGCGATAAATCTTCGCAACGCGCACAACGACGGCTTTTACGATTTCACTCTTCTTAACAGAAGACTGTGGGCTCGCGCTCTTGACTGTGGCGGTAACGATATCACCAACAGCGGCATAACGACGGCGAGTTCCGCCCACCACCTGGATAACCAAAATTTCTTTGGCTCCGGTGTTGTCTGCAACTACTAGACGCGACTCTTTTTGGATCATGCGGCACCTTCTTCGCCTTCAATCGCATCAGCAACTTCTTCAATTGCTTCTTCAACATTCATTGCGGCTTCGGCAGCTTCTTCTGCTTGCAGTTCTTCGGCTTTAGCAATTGCTTCTCCAACCGCTTCCATGCTCTCCAGACGAATCTCGACCTTAGCAATCTTCTCGACATTCCAAGTTACTGTCTTGGAATAAGGGGCTGTTTCAACGATAACAACAGTATCGCCGACATTGCAGCCCAGCTCATCATGAGCTTTATAAGACTTCACACCGCGCACAACCTTGTGATACAAGGGGTGCTGATAAGTACGGGTTACGTCAACGATGACAGTCTTATCCATTTTATTGGATTTGACGATACCGGTTAAACGACGTCGATTATTCATTATTTGCCTTCCTTCTCATTGCGTGCACGTTCAGTGAGAACGGTCTCAAGACGGGCAATATCGCGACGGACAGTTTTGAACCTCGTGGTATCAGTCAATTGACCGGTAACCGTTTGAAAACGCAGGTTCATACCTTCCTGGCGCAAATTCATGAGTTTAGTCTTAATATCTTCTGTAGAAAGTTCCCTTATTTCTTTGGCTTTCATGAACCTTCTCCTAACACATCTTTTGCTACAATTTTTGTTTTGAAACCCAACTTATATCGGGCTCTGTTCAAAGCTGCCATGGCTGTTTCGTGATCGGTTCCACCAATCTCAAACAGAATTCGACCGGGGCGAATCACTGCCACCCAATGGTCAACAGCACCCTTGCCTTTACCCATGCGGGTTTCGGCTGCGCGCTTAGTGTAGGGCTTGTCCGGGAAAACCCGAATCCAAACCTTACCGCGACGTTTCATTTCATGGACGATAGCGCGACGACAGGATTCAATCTGACGAGCGGTCATATAACCGCAATCCAGCGCTTTCAAACCATATTCACCGAAGTTGACTTCTGCGCCGCGATAGGACTTGCCTTTCATGCGGCCGCGCATCTGCTTTCGGTACTTAACTCTCTTTGGCATCAACATAATCTGCTACCTCACTCGTTACGATAATTATTCGCTAATATAAACACCCTCGGTTGACTCAACCTTTTCTTCGGGTTGATCAATGACGATGCCTTTGTAAATCCAGACCTTGATGCCAATTTGACCGAATGTCGTTGTGGCAGTAGCCCTCGCGAAATCAATATCAGCCCGCAGTGTTTGCAAAGGTACGCGGCCTTCACGCAAGGTCATGCTGCGTGCCATTTCAGCACCGGACAGACGACCGGAAACAGTGATTTTGATTCCTTCTGCGCCCAGACGCATTGCTTGCTGAATAGCGCGTTTCATAGCCCGGCGATAGCTGATTCGGCGTTCCAGTTGACCAGCGATATTGGTGGCAACCAGATAAGCATCCGTATCGGCAGATTTGATTTCTTTAACTTCCAAATCAATTTTTTTGCCGGACAGCTCTTCAAGTTTTTGTCTGATTATTTTTACGTTTTCGCCCTTGCGGCCAATCAAAATACCGGGTTTAGCCGTGTGCAGACAAAGCTTAACTTTGCCGGGATAGCGTTCGATTTCAACCGTCGAAACACCGGCTCGATCGGTTTCTTTCATCACCACTTCACGGATTAGCATGTCCTGGTGCAATTGATCGGTATATTCTTTGCCTTCGGCATACCAACGCCCTAACCAGGGCTTGTTAACACCGAGACGAAAACCAATTGGATGTACTTTACGACCCATAGTTTACTCCTTACCTTTACTCGACTTCGCGTAATATGACCGTAACATGAGAACTTCGTCTCAGTTCGGGCTTGAACCGACCGCGGGCTCCAAAACGGCGCCATTTGCGGGTGCGGGCTTCGTCTGCGAAGATCTGATAAACCACGAGGTCATCACGGCTCACGCCGAAATTCTCTTCAGCATTAGACATGGCTGAATAAATCAGTTTACGAACAGGCGCAGCTGCTTTTTTGGGTGTCAAAGCTAAGATGTTAAGTGCTTCATTAACTTTTTTGCCCCTCACCAGGTCAACAACCAAGCGAGTTTTTTGAGCAGATTCCCTGTAGTCGGAGAGTTTTGCGGTTATCTCTTGTGCCATAATCTACCTTCTACCTTGAGCCCTTTTCAGCCACATGACCTTTAAACCAGCGGGTAGGTGCAAATTCGCCAAGGCGATGACCAACCATGTTCTCGGTCACATAAATAGGAACGTGACGGCGACCGTTGTGCACAGCAATTGTGTGACCCACCATTTGGGGGAAGATCACGCTGGCACGACTCCAGGTGCGCAAGACCTTTTTCTCGCCGGTCTGGTTCATATCTTCGATTCTTTTCAATAGTTTCGGGTCTACGAATGGACCCTTTTTCAATGATCGCGACATTTCTTAATTCCTTTTCTGTCTCATCAACCGCTATCTGCGCTTGGCTTTGGAACGGTGGCGAACAATCATGTCATTCGTACGCTTGTTGCGACGGGTCTTGTAACCCAATGCAGGCTTGCCCCAAGGTGTCTTAGGACCGGGCATACCAATACCGGTACGTCCTTCACCACCACCATGTGGATGGTCTCTCGGAGACATTGCCGTACCACGAACCTCAGGACGACGGCCCATATGGCGCTTACGACCGGCTTTGCCAAGTTTGATATTGCTGTGTTCAACATTACCAACCTGACCGATTGTTGCTGTGCATTCCAACAAAACCAATCGAACTTCACCGCTTGGCATACGAATGTGGGCATATTTACCCTCTTTCGCCAAAAGCTGAGCAGAAGTTCCTGCAGAGCGAACCATTTGAGCGCCCTTACCGGGATGCAGTTCGATTGCATGAATTGTCGTACCAACCGGAATATTTGCCAGAGGCAAATTGTTACCGGGGCGAATTTCAGCCTTGGGTCCGGATACCAGTTTGTCGCCAACTTTGACACCGATGGGGGCGATGATATAACGCTTCTCGCCATCCACATAGAAGAGCAAAGCCAAACGAGCGGTACGATTAGGATCGTATTCAATCGCAGCAACTTTTGCGGGGATGCCAATCTTGTTTCGTTTGAAATCCACAATACGGATTTGGCGACGGGCACCACCACCACGATGGCGGACAGTCACACGGCCATTTGCGTTGCGGCCGGAGTGTTGTTTGCGAATAACGGTCAGGCTACGTTCGGGAGTACTCTTGGTAATCTCTTCGAAGGTATAGCTGGTCTTATGACGCTGACCTGGGGTCTTCGGTTTAAAAACTTTAACTGCCATTATTATTCCACTCCTTCAAACACAGGAATGCGGTCACCCTGTTTGAGGGTAACGATTGCCTTTTTATAACCGGTTTTTCGCACAGCGCGGGAGCGACTGCGAGAATTGCGGGTTGATTTGGCGGGTAGATTGATGATATTGACACGCACAACGTCGACATCAAAAACAGTCTCAACAGCAGTCTTCACCTGTTCGCGGCTGACTTCGCTGAGAACCTCAAACACATACTGGTTCATTTTGCTTGCCAGATAGTTTGATTTTTCGGTTACGACAGGGCGTCGCAGGATATCAAAAACGGAGATACTCATTCTGCTACACCTTCCTATCCCAGATAACCCTTGATCACTTCCAGTGAAGCAAGCGGGATAATTACTTTTTCGAAAGTCAGCAAATCGCGGATGTTCAGGTAATTAGCCTGGAGCAATTTGGCATCTGCCAGGTTGCGCCCGGATTTGATCAGATTTTCGTGTTTTTCGCTTTTGTCAGGCACCAAAACCAAAGCACGCTTGTCACCGGCCAAAGTTTTGAAAGCTTTGGCGAGCTCAGCAGTTTTGGCATCTTTCAGTTCGAGGCTGTCAACCATGATGATTTTTTCATCAACGGCAACAACAGTCAGAGCTGAACGCAAAGCTGCACGGCGCATCTTTTTAGGCATGTCCTGCGAATAATCGCGCGGTTTCGGGGTATGAACCCGACCACCACCCACAGATTGGGTGTTCAACATGCTGCCACGGCGAGCACGACCGGTGCCCTTTTGATTCCAGGGCTTGGCACCACCGCCACGGCGATCGCCGCGACCTTTGGTGTTGTGGGTGCCTAAACGGGCATTTGCCATTTGGCGTTGGAAAGCCTGATGCATCAGATCGACATTGACTTCGACACCGAAAATTTCTTCGGGGAGTTCAATGCTGTCTGTTTTTTGACCTTTTAAGTTAAAAACGTCTAATTTCATTTTCACATTCTCCATTCACCACAAGCCTACTGCTTGCGTGCCACCTTAATGACCACGGTGCCACCTTTGGCGCCAGGCACTGAGCCTTGAACACCAATCAGGTTGCGCTCGGGATCAATCAATGCGACACGGATGTGGGATGAGGTGACCCGTTCGTTGCCCATATGACCGGGGCGTTTCTTGCCCTTAAAAACACGTCCTGGTGTTGTACCAGAACCGGAAGAACCGGGGGAACGCTGGCGATCAGACTGACCATGAGTGATTGGTCCACCGCCGAAACCCCAACGTTTCATTGCGCCGGCAAAGCCTTTACCTTTTGAGGTGCCGATAACATCGACATACTCGCCAACTTCAAAAACGGAAGCGTTGATTTCGTCACCGGCATTGATGCCGTCTAATTTGTTAGTGCGGAACTCACGCAGAGTGCGCACTGGAGGCAGGTTGTTGGTCTTAAGATGACCAAGCTCAGCCTTGCTGAGCCGCTTGGGTTTCACCTCGTCGAAAGCCAGCTGCACGGCATTGTAGCCATCGTTTGCAACTGTTTTGACCTGGGAAACAAAACATGGCCCAGCTTCGATTAACGTAACCGGGACGGCACGGCCGTCCGCATCGAAGATCTGGGTCATACCGATCTTTTTTCCTATAAGCCCTTTTAGCATTCTATTCTCCTGTAGTAGTATTCTTGCGAGACTGTCAACCTGGGCAAGTTGCATCATCTCCGCACAATCCAGTTAATAATCCCTATGCAGCTATCTGCCCAATCGGGAGTTATTCTTAAATTGTCTAATCATAAAGAACCGCCCTTTCAGGCAGCCTATCAAATATATCACAGCCCTTTCTGTAGTGCAAGGGTTGTAAGACGATTAATTACGAAATTCCTCGCTAATTTGACTCGACGATTATAAATCATTTTTTTCCAGATGTCACGGCTTTTTTTGGCTATTTTCAAACGA
>CAYVOY010000019.1:0-13486 GCA_964453395.1 uncultured Anaerolineaceae bacterium | reverse complement strand
GCGAGGGTCACCGCCTGCACCCAGACCTCTGGTGGCTTTGTCGCCAATGCGAACACGGACGTCTGCTTTTGACTTTAGCAAGGCTTGCGCATCAGTGTTGATGGTAATAAATTCGATGCCTTGCAGACCTTCGGCGATCATACGGTTGACGGCATTACAGCCGCCTCCACCGACGCCTACTACTTTGATTCTTGCGAATGATTCAGATTGTTTTGCTTCCATTTTTTTATCTCCTCTGGCAAA
Organism: uncultured Anaerolineaceae bacterium; assembly: GCA_964453395.1. Taxonomy (GTDB): domain Bacteria; phylum Chloroflexota; class Anaerolineae; order Anaerolineales; family Anaerolineaceae; genus Mesolinea. Next base: position 13,243 of record CAYVOY010000019.1, on the reverse strand, counting down.
ATGCTTGAATAATTAGGGTAGGATACCACCCAGCCACTTCCAAAACCCTTCCGCTTTGGGTGTTCGAAGTGACCATTTTTTACGGTCTGTTTCTTGCTGATCAGACATCGTAGTTCCACTAAATAAGATGCCCCAGTTGAGCAAACCAACACTGGTTGCATAGGCAGGGCTGCTAATTTGATCGGTGAGACCGACCATTTTTTCCGGTTTTGCAATTCGTACAGGTAAGTTTAAGATTTGCTCTGCCAATTTTTGAATGCCGGGTAATTGGGAACCGCCACCGGTAAGTACAACACCGGCAGGGAGCACAGAATCGTAACCGGAGCGTTTAATTTCTTGTTCGACCATCGTAAGGATTTCTTCTGCCCGGGCTTCAATGATGTCGACGAGTTCCCGACGTTCCACTTTTGTGGCTTGTTCGGAGCCGAATGCAACGATGTTAAAGAACTCGGCTTCTTCAATATCATCCAAAAACGCATAACCATGTTTTAATTTAACTTCTTCGGCAACTTCAATCGGCAAACGCAAACCCTGAGCGATGTCGGAAGTAATATGGTTCCCACCAACCGGTAAAACATTGGCATGGAAAACATCACCTTTGGCGTAAATCGCCAGTCCGGTGGTTCCTGCTCCGAGGTCGATTACAACCACTCCCATTTCTCGTTCAGTTTTAGAAAGAATCGACTCACTGGACGCGAGAGGGTTGAGAACAAATTGAGAAACGTTCCTGCCAGCCATGGAAACGCATTGACGCAGGTTTTCCATAGTTGATGCGGCACTGGTAATGATGTGAGCTTCAACTTCCATGCGAAAACCGTGCATACCTATCGGATCAATGATTTCATCTTGCTCATCAATCTTGAAACCACGCTGAATCATGTGGACAATCTCGCGATTGTGGGGCACTTCAATTGCCTGGGCGTTTTCGAGGGCACGGAAGACGTCTTCCTGGTTGATAACCCGGCCGGAAATTCCGACAATGCCCTTGTTTGTAAAAGAGGAAACTTGGGTGCCGGCAAGGTTTACTATTGCGCTGTTAATCTCATAACCGGATGTGCGCTCGGCTTTTTCGAAAGCACGGGCGATTGATTCTGAGGCCGCATTGATATCGGTAACAGTTCCTTTACGAATTCCTTGCGTAGGTTCAATACCGACACCGAGAATGCGTAAATTTGTCATGTTCTCGACTCTTGCAACGAGGGCGCAAACTTTTGATGTTCCTACATCTAATCCAACTACAATTGCTTCTTCTTCCATAATCAAGGCTCCAAACGATAAAAAGGTGCGTGGAGAAATTCCATGCTTATTAACACTGGTTGCAAGTTTTTGTCCAGGATGGCATTTACGATATTTTCGTATTCCAATAATTTCATGTCAATGTCTTCATTCTTGATGCCAAAGTAAACTTGCCAACCATGTGGGTCAGTCCAACCGAGGCCGTTATGCTCGTCATAGAGCAGGGGCGAATCGGGTGGTTTGATGGTGTTCAATCTCTGAACGGTTAATATAAAATTGGGGTCGATTGCCGGTTTTAGGACAGGTTTGGCTTCAGCTGTTTCGTCATCCGACTCTGTTTGGGAGTCAAGATAGCCTAAAGCGTAGGGAGGTGTTGTGTTGGCATAAACCCGAATGGGCAGGCTGGCTTCTCCACGAACTGTGAAGGCGTAGCCATCCTGATCAATCCAAAAGAGAGGATCCTCGCCGTTCATCCAAAGGAGAGCGGGGATGCGTTCTTCAATCACTACGTCAAGCTTATTGGGCATAGCGACGGAAACATGCGCGGCTTTGATATCGGGGAAAGTTGCCAATATCTGCTCCTCGACCTCAGCCGGTTTGACGTGGATAATTGATTCACCGCTTACATTGAGAATTGACTTCACTTCCTCTGCCGGTACGCGAATGCCACCGCTTAGGTTGACTGTGCTGACCTCAAATGTAGAGGAATTCCACATCAGAACGAGCAAAACAACCATGCCAATTGCCAGTGCAAGGGAAAGCCAGCGCCAACTCCAACGGATTTGAGGCAATGCGGGCAAACGGAGTTCGCTTCCCGGAGTTCCGGTGGAAATGTAAACTTGTTTGCGCGGCCGGTTAGAGCTGGTGTAGCTGTCGGAACGATATGTGTTGTGACGTGAAACCACACGCGATACATTGCTTGCATTGCGCGATGTTCCGCCTCCTGCACGGGGAATCGCTTTACGCTGCACAGGCTCAATCTTGCGACGTGCGCGAACCTGATCTGCCCGTGACATTTCGTTCTTATCTGCCATTCCCCACCTCAAAGGATCGTATGGTAATCGCCTGCTCAGCTTTCCGGTCCATCGCCAGTTCAATCAAGCGGTCAATCAGCTGCTTGTAAGCTAAACCGTCATGGGCGAGGAGTTTGCTGAACATGCTAATTTGGGTGAAACCCGGCATAGTATTGATTTCATTGAAATAAACCTTGCCGTCTTTTTTATCAAGCAAGAAATCGACCCTTGATAATCCGGCACCGTCAATCGCTTTGAAAGCCTGGATTGCCCAGGTTTGAATTTTTGCCTGTAATTCGAGGGGCAAGGGAGCCGGGATAGCCACTTCGGGGTCGCCGGAGAGGTATTTATCCTGGTAAGTGTAGAATTCAGCACCGGGGATAATTTCGCCAGGATGAGAGACGATCGGATCTTCATTTCCGAGGACGCTTAGTTCGATTTCACGAGCTTCAATGCCGCGTTCAACCAAAATGCGTCGGTCGTAAAGGGCAGCAAAGCGCAAGGCTTCTTCTAATTCCTGGTGGTTTTTGGCTTTGCTGATTCCAACCGAAGAACCGAGGTTTGCCGGTTTGACAAAAAGCGGATATGGGCTGATTTGCTCGGCTTCTTTAACCACTTCTGCTAAATTAGTTTCAATCTGTTTGCGATTGAAAGTTTTATATTCCAAAACAGGAATACCAGCTGCAGCGATGACGTCCTTACAAAGTGATTTATCCATTGCCAGCGAGGATGCCAAAACACCCGCGCCAACATAGGCGCAATTTTGAATCTCAAAGAGTCCCTGAATAGTGCCGTCTTCGCCAAAAGTACCATGCAAGATGGGGAAAACCACGTCAATTTGAGTAATCTTTTGCAAAGTGCCTTCTACAACTTCATAGAGGGCAGGGCGTTCGACTTTGGTCGTGATTAAGGCATCATTCAAGCTGTCTTGTGTACCTTGTTCGAAGTTATCCAGCGTGTTTGTGCCGTAGGTCCAGCGTCCTTGTCGGGTGATGCCAACTTGGAAAACGTTGTATTTCTCTCTGTCGACAGCCTTTAAGACCGAGCGGGCAGACATAAGGGAGACATCGTGTTCTCCGGATTTACCACCAAAAATCAGAACAAGATTGAGTTTAGTCGACATCTTCAAATTCTCCTAAAAACTCAACTTCGGGGAAGAGTTCGATTCCAAACTGGTCCAAAACTGCTTTTTTGGCAGTTTGAATCAGGCAATAATAATCTTGTGCGCTGGCATTCCCGTTGTTGATAATGAAGTTGGCGTGTTTTTCGCTAATGGATGCACCGCCACAAGTAAAGCCTTTCATACCGGCTTCGGCAAGTAATTTACCGGCAAAGTTCCCTTGCGGATTTTTGAATGTAGAGCCGAAAGAGGGACCCTGGGGTTGGGTTTTGCGCCGTTTTTCGGTTAGTTCGTGAAGTAAATCCATGCAGGACTGCGGGTCGGACATCTCACCGACAAAAGTGGCTTCCAAAATCACTACAGCTTGATGTTCCCGTTTAAATTTACTGGAACGATATTCGTAGCCCATCTCTTTGTTGCTTAGCAGCTGCGTTCCGTGTTCACGGGAGAGCACAAGGGCTGATTGTAACCTGTCGGCAATTTCCGTACCGTGCGCTCCGGCATTGCCATAAACCGCACCACCGACTGTTCCGGGGATACTGTTTGCCCATTCCAAACCGCTGACACCACGCCGGGAGGTGATTTGAGCAAATTCGCCTAAACCAGCACCGCTTTCGGCAATGATGACGGGTGGGTCAACTTTTGTGTTGACTTTTACGTTATGGCTGCGGTTATGGATGATGATTCCGTTATAACCTTTATCGCTGATTAAGAGGTTGGAACCGCTCCCTAAAATATGAGACGGAACGTCAAGGTCCCAGAGCGTTTTCAAGGTGGATTCCATCTCTTTTGTGGTGTGAACTGATATAAAACCGGCAGCCGGACCACCGACTCGGGTTGTTGTGTAATTGGTTAAGCGAACTTCTTCTTGAAGACGATCCCCAAAAATTTCGCGTAGTTTATTAATCGGTAAATTAGTCATTTTTACTCTCCAATTTCAATTCATCACAGAGTAACTGGGCAAATTCCGGGCCCTTTCCTGCGGAAAAGACAATCATCAGGTCATTTCCGGTCAGGTGAGTGGAGATATATTCCACTGCATCGTTGTAATCAGGGATGTAAAGGCAATTTTCGTCGTTCACTTCTGAGGCAATTTGAGAAGGATTGAAAGAGGAATCATCCTCACGTGCTCCATAAAGCTTTAAGATGACGCTGTGATCGGCGGTTTTGAGTGCATTGGCAAATTCGTGCTGCAAGCGTTCGGTGCGGCTGGCAGTGTGCGGTTCCCAAATTGCCCAAATTTTAGCTTCGGGATATTTCTGCTGGGCAGCTTCGACAGTAAGTAATAGCTGGCTGGGGTGATGCCCATAATCGTTGAAAATTTTGACATTTTCGTTTTCAGCAAGCAATTCAAAGCGGCGACTGGTGCCCTCGAAAGTGATTAAGGCATTGGTCAAAGTGTTCAAATCTATTTTGAGCAAATTGACAACCGCTAATGCGGCTGCGCTGTTGGCAACGTTAAACTTACCTGGCTGGTTAATCTTGAAGGGTCCGAAGGTTCGCTGATCCGGTGTGGTCAGGTAAAAAGTTTGGATGCCATTTTCTGCCTGATATCCGGTGATTTGATAATCATTTCCGTCCTCAAAGCCATAGGTCAAAACACGATTGTTGGGGAAGGAATGGCTTTTTAGCATTTCTTGAATACCCAAATCGTCTCCGCCGAGCAAAATTGTGCCATCTTTCTCAGTTTTGTTGAGGAAATCCACAAAAGCTTGAGTGTAGATTTCCGGAGTGAGGAAGAAATCGGGATGATCATATTCAATATTGGTGACCACGCTAACGAAAGGTTTCAAACCAAGGAACATGTTATCGTATTCGTCCGCTTCGATAACAAAAAGCTTGTCATTCCCGGAATGGGCATTGCTGTGCAGGGTTTTTATTTCCGAACCGAGGATGAAGCTTGGGTCGAGAGCGGCTGCCTGCAAAAGATGCACCAAAATTGCGCTTGTGGTGGTTTTGCCATGTGATCCGGCAATTGCCAAAGTGCTTGAACCTTCGGTGAGCTGGGGCAAAAATTCCGAACGTTTCAAAACGGGATGCCCGATAGCCTGAGCTGCGCGAACTTCCAAATCGTCATCTTTGACGGCTGAAGAGCGAATAACCAAATCAGACTGCAAAGCAAGTTCTGGGTGGTGACCTAAGCGCGTGTTCGCGCCTAAAGCGCTTAGCGCTTCGAAGTATGGGGAGGTATGCATATCGGTACCACTCACTTGCCAGCCTCTTTCCAGGAGCATGCGAGCAATGGCTGAGATACCGCTACCGCCAATTCCGATGAAGTGCACTTTCTTCGTCATAAAATCACCACCAATAAAATGGCAACTGTTGCCGCTAAAACACCGTAGAGCCATGGGCCGGTGACCACCATTGGAAAGGAGTTCTCGAGCAGTTTAAGAGCGGCCTGACCAACTTCGCTGGCTCCGTCGGGTGCTGAAATCCAGCTAAAGGGGTAGCCTGCTTTAGCGATATAAAACCAAGCGGAGGAAAAGAGAATGTAACCGTTAACCGCACCGGCTATTGCGCCGAATAACATCTCGGAGATAGAAGAGCGTTCAAATCTTCCACTTTCGGATAGTCTTCGATAGGCTGGTGTTTGATAGCCAAAGAATGCCAAGACGAAGAGAATAATCAGGTTTGTAATCAGAGCTGTAGTGTTATCGGTTACAGGTAAAAATTTAGTAACGATAACTTCGATAATGAAAACGGCCAATACGCCTGAAACCACGACAATAATTTCTTTGCGAGAACCGCGAATAAAACCGATAATCGCAAAGAGAATGACGAAGAGGTAGAAAACGAAATTTAAGCTAATCATATAACTTGCTATGCCTCCGCCATTTCAAAAAGTAATTCGGCAATGCGTTCGGCAGCCTGGGGTTTAGCCAGGTCTTTCATTGCTGCGCTCATTTTTTGCATCGTCTGCGGTGTTTCAAAGAGCTTATTAATCATTGGCATGAGTTCGGTTTTTAATTCTTCATCGCGTAATAAAACAGCGGCGTTTCTGTCAACCAAATAGTCAGCATTGACTTTTTGGTAGTGCCAGGCGTGTGGATAGGGAACCAAAATGGCAGGTAAACCAAACCAGGGATATTCACCCAAAACCGAAGCACCGGATCGGGAAACTGCTAAATCGGCCGCAGCCAAGGCGGCACCCATCTCGTGCAAATAGGGGAAGGCATGATAGCGTTCGCTGACATTCAGGGTTTTGTTTTGAATGCTTTCCCAGTCATTATGACCGGTAAGGTGAATTATCTGGAATTTTTCCAGGAGTTGAGTCAAATTTTCCATTACGGCTTCGTTAATCGAATGGGCACCACTGCTCCCACCCATAAAGAGGATAGTCGGGATAGAATCATCCAATTGGAAGTATTCACGTGCTTTGACTTTGTCCCATTTACGGAGGTCTTCACGGATAGGATAACCAGTTACTGTCATAATTTTTTTCTCACTAAACCATTTTTTCGATTCTTCGGTCGTCAGAGCGATTTGATCGCTGAAACGAGAAAGGGCTTTCAAGGCTAATCCGGGTTCGATGTCGGGCACGTAGAGCAGTGATTGCAACTTTAAGCCTGCCAGAGCCATCGGAATGGCTACATATCCGCCGGTAAAGAGCAAGACATCGGGTTTGAACTCCTTTAAAATCTTTTTTGACTGTTGATAGCCTTTAGCCAGACGGAGGATGTTTCCGGGCAACTTTGTCAGAGAAATGCCATGAATACCGGCAGCCTGGATGCCTTTAAAGGCCAGCCCGGAACGCTGAACGAGATCAGCCTCCATGCCGTTTTCACATCCAACCCAAAGGATTTCGTTTTTACTCTTATCGAGTAGTTCCGTGACGGTCAGCGCCGGATACACCCCGCCGCCAGTCCCGCCCGCGCAGATCAACAGTCGCACTGGTTTGACTCCTTTCCTGAATTTTTAGTCCTTGCCCTTGTCGGGCGATGTTCATAATGATGCCAACCGCTGCCAGGTTTACGACCATGCTGGAACCACCTGCACTGATAAAGGGCAATTGGTTACCGGCAAATGGGAAAAGCCCGACAATAACGGCAATGTTTAGGAGTGCTTCAATCACAATCCAGGTGGTTAAGCCAAAAGCCATCAAAGATCCGAGTCTGTCAGGAGCGTTTTTGGCGATTTTATAACCGCGCCAAATTAAAATGACGTAAACTGCAATCAAGAGGAAAGAACCAATCAAACCGGTTTCTTCGGCTATGACCGCAAAAATGCTATCGGTATGGGGGAGAGGCAGACCGGTAAATTTGGTGTTTGAATTGCCTAAACCAACCCCGAAGAAATTCCCTTTGATGATTGATTCATAGGCTCGTCTGTTATGGTAAGAGCCTTGGGTTGGGTCTTTCAAGCCGTTGAGGTAATCAGTAACGCGGACGCGTCCGGTTGTGTAGAAGTTAATCGCCAAAAGACCGGCGCCAAACCCGGAGCCAACCAACAAAGCGATTTGCTTTAGATTTCCGCCTCCAAGGAAGAACATTACAATGCCTAAAGCCAGGACAGTGAAAGCGGCACTTAAGTCCGGTTGGAAGAAAATCAAGAGGGTAATAAAGCCGACAATCGCCAATAGCGTGAACATTCCACTGCGGACGTCGGCTAATTGGTCTGTATTGCGGTTTGCAAGCCAGACGGAAAGATAGATAATTACGGTAACTTTTGCCAGCTCGGCAGGTTGGATCGAACCATTTAAAAGTGCTCGGGAGGAGTTGAATTGAACTTCATTCCGAACCAAAACTGCAATAAGCAGAGCAATCACAGCACCTATCATTATGACAACCAAGTATCTGTTGAAGTTGTGATAATCAAATTGAGTCAAGAAAATCATGATTGCCAAACCGAGGGTAATCCAAATTACCTGGCGCTGGAAGATATAACCAGGTTCCTGCCCCAAACGGAGGGAAGCGTCAAGTTCGGTTGAATAGACCATCATCAAGCCGAAACCCAGCAGAAAAACAAGCGACAACATGAAGGGAATATCGACTGAGAAACCTTTGATGCTTCTCTTTTTGGTCTTGGTGGTGTTAGCTTGAGTTGTCATAGTTTGCTCACCCAATCTCTAAAGAATTGACCGCGTTCTTCAAAATCTTTGAAAGCGTCATAACTGGTGCAGCCCGGGGAAAGCAAGACAACATCGCCTTCCTGCGCTTGATTTTGAGCGGTTTGGAGGGCTTCTTTCAGGTCTTTTGTGACCACAACGGATTTGAGCTTTTGCCCGGATTTTCGTGGGCCTATGGCATCGCTAATCAGTTGGGATGCTTCACCAAAAATAATTACTCTTTCTACTTGATCGCGAATCACTTTTGCCAATTTGTCCCAAGGGAGGTTTTTATCGCGACCGCCTAAGAGCAGGAGGGTCGGTATTTTAATTGCATCGAGGGCTGCCAGTGTACGTTCTGGGGCGGTGGCGATGGAGTCGTTAATCCAGCGTACACCATTGACTTCCCGGACCGTTTCCAAACGATGTGGCACGCCTTCAAACTCTTCTACCGCCATTTGAATAGCCGGTAGGGCTAAGGTTGCCGCAGCGGCAATCGCAGAGGCGGCCAAAACATTGGATAGATTGTGTTTTCCCGGTAAATTTATCCATTCAATCGGGAAAAGTTTGCGTTTTTCACGACCGATTTGGAGCCAGACGGTATCTTGATCGAGATAGGTGCCATTTGCGCGTGAATCGGGCTTGTTGAAGCCAAAACTAATTAAGTCACCCTTCATTTCGCTTTGGAGATCCCAACTTACTTTGTCGTCTCGGTTGAGAACGGCGATATCATCGGGATTTTGATACCAAAGGATATGTGATTTGGCATTGATATAAGCATCCATTGTGACGTGACGGTCCAAATGGTTTGGTGTCAGGTTGAGGACAGCGGCAATTTGGGGAGAACGGGTCATTAGTTCTAACTGGAAGCTCGAAAGTTCCATGACGGCTAAGTCGTCTTCCCCCATTTCATCAAGAAAATCAATTAATGGTTTGCCTAAATTGCCACCAACCCAAGCTTTTTGACGATTGCCTTTCATGCTAAAAGTGGTTTCCGCCATTTTACCGACCAAAGCAGTTGTCGTGCTTTTTCCGGCCGAACCGGTGATGCCAACAACGGTGCAAGGAGCTTCCTCAAGGAATATTTGAGAATCATTTATCAGAGGAATCTTGCGAATCAAGGCTTCCTGGATGAAGGGAATTGTCAGTGGAACACCACCGGAAATGCAGACCAAATCTGCACCTTCGAGAATTTCAGTGTGATGTCCGCCCAAATCAAAAGTGAGCGGAAGGTTTTTGAGAACAGCTAATTCTTCGGTAAGCTGATCCTTTTCTCTGGCATCGGTTACGACAACTTCAGCTTCTCGTTTGCTGAAGAAGCGTGCAAGGGCTTGACCCTGTCGGGCTGCTCCGATGATGACAATCTTTTTTCCGCTATAGTTTTTCATAATTTACCTTATAAACGAGAGGCCAAGTCCGAGCATGGCTCCTACTAATTCGATGATCCAAAAGCGCATTACAATTTGGCTTTCGGTCCATCCGATTAATTCAAAATGATGATGAATTGGGGCACGCTTGAAAATGCGTTTCCCTTTGGTGATTTTGAAGTAAGTCACCTGAATCATGACGCTTAAGAGTTCCGCCATCGGAATAATGGCAATCAAGGGCAAGAAGAGCCAGCGACCGGTCATCAAAGCGACAACAGCCAGCGATGCCCCTAAAGCTTGTGAGCCAGTGTCGCCCATAATCAGGCGTGCCGGATTGGCATTGAACCAGAGAAAACCAGCCAAGGCACCTACAATTGTGAAACAGAAACGGCCTAAAAAGACCTGATTTTGCATCAAGGCGATAATGCCATAAAAGCCGAAAGCGGTCATGGAAATGATGGTTGCCAAACCGTCAAGCCCATCGGTAAAATTCATGGCATTAGCCATACCAACGATGATAATTACCGCAATCGGAATATATAACCAACCTAAATTCAGCGGCATGTCCGAAGCGGGCCAGAATAAATGGGGCACAGAAAGGATTTCTTTCAAGGCATAGGCAATGAAGACAGCGACAAGGATTTGTAAAATGAATTTCGTCCTGGCGCTCATTCCCAAACCTTTTCGTGAGCCACGAATTCCTTCCCAGTCATCTATCGCACCAATCAAGGCGAAAGCCCACATACCTGCCAGGGGGATGAAGATTGAGGACCCATAAAAACTCGTTCCGCCAAAAAGTGCAACCGCATTCAAAATTACGGTCAGCAGAGTAATCGGAACGAGGAACATAAAGCCACCCATCGTGGGGACTCCTTGTTTTTTCTGATGAATATCGAGCTGTTCATCACGAATAATTTTGCCGACATTGAATCGAGTAAGCAATTTGATAATCGGTTCACCCCAAATTGTCGAAAGCAAAAAGGCTATGCTGCTCATGGCGATCGCTAAAGAAAATCCACTCATTAGTTATTTTCCTCCAGGGCGACGATGATTTTATCCATTCTCATACCATGCGAGCCTTTGACCAAAACAGTTTGGCCGGCACTGAGAAGACTTTGCAAGAATTCGGCTGCTTCTGTGGAGCTATAAAACCAGGAAACCGGCAGATTTGAGGAAGAGGCATGGCTATAAATGGCTTCGGCAGTGATTTTACTGCGCGGTCCAACCAAAATGATTTGATTGGCAACTTCAGCCGCTTTTCTTCCAACTTCTTGATGACCTTCGGTTTCGTATTGACCGAGTTCGAGCATATCGCCCAAAACCGCAATTTTAAACCCATTCAGGCTCTCAAGCAAATCAAGGGCGGCGATTGTAGAAGCGGGAGAGGCGTTGTAGCTGTCGTCAATGATTTGCGCACCGCTTTTGTGCTCAAAAATTCTGACTCTTTGGAGGATGTCCTCTGTTTGGAGTGCACTTTCAATCTCTTCCCAGCTCATGCCAAGTTCGAGGGCAACAGCAATGCTGGCGAGCAGGTTATAAACAGAATGCTTGCCGAGCAATTTTGAACTAAGCTTGTGGCTTTTGCCTTCATAGTGAGCATTAAAACGGATGCCATCCAAGCCGAGACTTTCGATTTCGACTGCCCAAAGTGTTGCTTCGGAGTCTAAACCGTAGCTGATCACTTTGGCTGAGCTGTTTTTGGCCATAGTGCGAACCTGAATATCGTCGTAATTCAAAACCGCCAAACCATTCGAAGGCAAGGCTTGAACCAATTCCGATTTACCGCGGGTAATTGTTTCGATGTCTCCGGCACGTTCTGCATGAACAGTGCCGATGTTGGTAATGATTCCAATTTGAGGCAATGCAATTTGGCAGAGCAATTCAATTTCACCCGGAACATAGAAGCCCATTTCAAGCACGGCGACCTGATGATTTTCATTCAATGAGAGTAAAGTCAGAGGTAATCCGATTTCATTGTTTAAATTAGCCTGGTTTTTGAGGACATTGAATTTTGCGCCCAAAATCCCAGCCAAGGTTTCTTTGGTGGAAGATTTACCGACACTGCCGGTAATTCCAATTACGGGGAGGTTGAATTGTTGTCGCCACCAGGCTGCGACTTCTTGTAAGCCTGCCAAAGTGTTGGGAATGAGCAGAGAAAATGGCTTTTCTCCACGATTTTCGATTGCCTCGCCTAAACGGTAGATCGGATAAGCGCTTTCGATTTCGTGTTCAATCAATGCCATAACTGCACCATTTTTGAAAGCGGCATCGACGAAATTGTGTCCGTCATTGTTTTCGCCGGATAAGGCAATGAAAAGGCTGCCCGGGTTCACCTTGCGGGAATCGACACAAGCACTGCTCACAAGCGAGTTCTTAGCCAGCCCGCCTGAGCTCATTCCGAATGCTTCCAAAACTTTGGCGACGGTTAACATTTCTTATTCACCATACCATTCGTCATTATTCGCCAGACGGCCCTCTTCAGGAGGAAGATCCATCAGGACAACCAATTTGCTGACAAAATCCGAGAAAACCGGCGCGGCTGTTTCAGAGCCCCATTGTGAAATGGAGGGTTTTTCAAGCCAGATATAAACCAGGAATTTTGGATCGGCAGCCGGTCCCCAACCAACGAAAGATGCGTTGGTTTCAGTTGAGGAATAACCATAAGGAGTGGCAATTTCGCCTGTGCCGGTTTTACCTGCGATAGCATAGCCATCGACCAAAGCGTTAGAGGCTTCTTGTTCGAGGGAGGTAACCAGCATCTCGGTGATATCGTGGGCGGTTGAGGCTTTGATTGGGCTGCGAACAACTACCGGGGAAACATCATGTTGTTGCCCGTTGATGATCATGGACTTCACCACGTGGGGAGCCATCATTTTGCCATCGTTGGCGAGCGAACCAATTGCCATGGCCATTTGAATTGGAGTAAGCGAGATGCCCTGTCCAAAGCTGTTGGTTGCCAGGTCGACTTCGTACCAATCGCTACTGCCGGGTAATTTCATCGGGAAGTAATTTTCACCACCCAGGTCAATGTTTGTTTTTCGGTCCAAGCCCCAGTCTTTTAGATAGGAGTAAAAAGTTTGTTCTCCCATTCCGGTTGAAAGCCAAGCCATACAAACATTCAATGAATACTGGAGGCATTCCGTCATGTCCACATCTCCCCATCCGCCGCGGTTCCAGTTGTAAATTGTGTGACCGCCAATGGAAAAGGCACCGGTATCGTTGAAGCGGGTCTCAGGAGTAACAAAACCGGAATCGAGAGCAGCTGCCATAGTGAGCACTTTGAAAACGGAACCCGGCTCATAACTTTTGCTGATTGCCGCATTGTACGGGGTTGGATTGGGGAAAAGTTCGCCATATCTCCAGTATTCGTTTGGGTCAAGACGGGTGTCTGAAGCCATGGCAAGGATGCCACCGTCTTCAGGGTTGTAGACCAGGATGGTACCGCCTTCGGCACCCGACCAGT
>CAYVOY010000018.1:7043-14328 GCA_964453395.1 uncultured Anaerolineaceae bacterium | reverse complement strand
GCCGAACAAAATGATAATATCATCAAGGTTTGGCAAGATACAACCGCAAAAGTTGGTAATGCTGTTCGGAATCATTTGGATCCGGCCGGGAACCTTTCGACCATGGCACAATCCGGTGCGACCAAGGGCGGTTTCGCTCCGATTTCGCAGATGGCCGGTATGCGTGGTTTGATGGCTGACCCCTCCGGGCGTATTATTCCGATGCCTATTCAATCTAACTTCCGTGAAGGCCTTTCGGCTTTGGAATACTTTATTTCCACCCACGGTACTCGAAAGGGTTTGGCAGATACCGCTCTCCGTACAGCTGAAGCCGGTTATTTGACTCGTCGTTTGGTTGACGTCGGACAGGATATCATTATCAACAATGAAGATTGCGGTACCGAAGACGGTATTTGGATTAACGCTGCCGACGACATCGCCGGGCAACCTTTTAGCGAACGAATTATCGGCCGCTTGTTGGCTGCACGTTTGATTCACCCTGAAACCGGTGAAATTATTGCCGATCGCAATGATTTGATTACCAAAGATTTAATTGTTGCCATCCGTGAAGCTAATATCCAAAGTGTATTTGTCCGTTCACCAATGACTTGTGAACTGGTTCATGGCATTTGTGCCCGCTGTTATGGCACAGATCTCGGGCGTGGCGAGATGGTCAAGCTCGGTTCTGCTGTTGGTATTGTGGCAGCTCAATCAATTGGTGAACCGGGTACACAGTTGACCCTGCGAACTTTCCATACCGGTGGTGTTGCTGCCGGAGGTGACATTACGACCGGTCTTCCTCGGGTTGAAGAGCTCTTTGAAGCACGACGAATGCCGAAGGATGAAGCTGTGGTTGCTGAAATTAACGGTATCGTTTCTGTAAAGCAATCTGAGAAGAACCCTGATCAACGAACTGTTCATGTGGTAGACACGCAAATGATCGAAGACAGCTATGAAATTCCGGCTGGTTTTGAAATTCAGGTTCATGAAGAAGATGAGATTAAACAAGGCGCACCCATCGCAATGCAAGGCGAAACAGTGATCACTGCCAGCAATGGCGGCCGAGTGCGTTTTGAAGGCGATCAAGTAATTGTCTCTTATGAACATTCTGAGAAAAAAGTTTACGAAATTCCTTCGACTTCCCGTCTGATAATTAAAGATGGTGAGCTGGTGGCAGCCGGTCAGGCTCTAACCGAAGGTTCCATGAATCCGCATAATATTTTGCGGTTCAATGGACGCGAAGCGACCGAGCTGTATATCCTCAAGGAAATACAACAAGTTTACCGTACGCAAGGTCAGAACATCAACGATAAACACTTTGAAGTGATCATCCGCAAGATGCTCTCCAAAGTTCAGGTAACCAAACCTGGCGATACAAAATATCTGCCCCAGGATTTGGTTGACAGGCTTGAAATCCGCAAGGAAAATGAGGAGCTAATTGCCAAAGGTTTGCGTCCGGCGCGATTTGTGGAAATCCTTCTGGGTGTCTCCAAGGCTTCGTTGAGCACCGATTCCTTCCTCTCTGCGGCTTCCTTCCAACACACGATAAAAGTTTTGGCCGGAGCTGCAATTGAATCGAAGGTTGACCCGCTTTATGGAACCAAAGAAAACGTGATTATCGGTAAGCTGATTCCTGCCGGAACCGGTTTTAAGCCTGGTCGCTTTGATCAATCCATTGAAGATGTTATCCCGGGCAAGCCGGATATTGAAGTAAGGCAGCTTGATATCTTCCCCGATGACGATATCGACCTCTTTGATGAGGACGAAGACGAACACCTCTATGATGAGACGAATCTTGACGGACTTGACGATTTTGAGGCTTCTTTACAGTCAGAGCAAGAAGATTTGGATGATGAAGAAGAAGATTATCTTGACGGCGATGAAGAACTCGAGGAAGATGATATCGATTTTGATGACGAAGACGATGATGATCTTGATTTCGGACTCGATGACGAAGAAGATGATAACTTGTTCGGTGATGAGGACGAAGATTAATTCCAATAAATCTTAAAATTCAAACACCCGGAAGCTAAATTCCGGGTGTTTGTGCTATATTTAAGGATTGTCAGGGGACTGACCAATGCTTAAGCAATTTTAGAAGAAGAGTTTTAATTTATGTCAACCAGGAATTTGTCCAAAATTAATATCAACGCCGAAATGCAGCAATCCTATTTGGATTATGCCATGAGCGTAATTGTTTCGCGCGCATTGCCTGATGCACGGGATGGTTTGAAACCCGTTCAAAGACGAATTTTGTATGCCATGTATGACATGGGCATTCGCGATAACACTCCGCATAAAAAATCCGCCAGAATTGTCGGTGAAGTTTTGGGTAAATATCATCCCCATGGTGATTCAGCGGTTTATGATGCGATGGCACGCATGGCTCAGGATTTCTCTTTGCGTTATCTTTTAGTTGACGGACAAGGCAACTTTGGCAGTATCGACGGGGACCCTCCCGCGGCAATGCGCTATACCGAAGCGCGGCTTTCTCCAATCGCAATTGAATTGCTCAAACAATTGGATCTGGATACGGTAGCTTTTACTGACAATTTCGACGGAACTTTGAAAGAACCGAATGTTTTGCCTTCGGCGATGCCAAATATGTTGGTTAATGGCGCATCCGGTATCGCGGTTGGTATGGCAACCAACATTCCTCCACACAATTTGTCTGAGGTCATCGATGCATGCGTGATGATGTTGGAAAATTGGGACAGGTTGGACGATATTACGGTTGACGATTTGATGGTCTACATCAAAGGTCCCGATTTCCCAACCGCCGGGCTGATTTTGCAAGATGATGATTCCGAACCGCTCTCACAAATTTATGGTTCCGGGCATGGCATGGTCAAAATGCGGGCGCGAACCAGACTTGAAGAAATGTCGCGCGGGCGAATGCGAATTATTGTTACCGAATTGCCTTTTATGGTCAATAAGTCCTCATTGATTGAAAAAATTGCCTCCTTGATTCGTGAAGGCAGCTTGGAGGGAATCACAGATTTAAGGGATGAATCTGACCGGCAGGGAATGCGCATAGTCTTCGATTTGACTAAAAATGCCGATACGGATAAGCTTTTGACGCAGCTCTATAAGCGCACGCCAATGCAGAGCACCTTTGGCATAAACATTTTGGCTTTGGTTAATGACAGCCCACACAGGCTATCGCTCAAACAAGCCTTGCGTGTTTTCGTCGAACACCGCCTGGAAGTGGTGACACGGAGGAGTGAATATCTTCTGCGGAAAAACGAAGAGCGATTGCATATCTTAAAAGCCCTGCGAATTGCAATTCAACATATCGATGAGATTATCCGAATTATCAAAAAATCCGAATCGGTTGATGACGCACGCCAAACTTTGATGGCTAAATATAAGCTGGATGAAATTCAAACGAATGCTATCTTAGAAATGCCTTTGCGCCGTTTGGCATCCCTCGAACGACAAAAAATTGAGGATGAGTATAACGAAGTAAGTCGAATTATCGAAGAGCTAAAAGCTTTGTTGGCATCTCCGGAGAAGAGACGGAAGGTTGTTGTCGATGAGTTGCGGGAAGTCAAAGAGAAATATGGTGACAGTCGCAAGACCCAAATTGTCAGACTCGGTGAAGGCGAAAAAGCTTCCGATTTTCTAACCGTAACTGACGTGATACCGCTTGAGCACTATTGGGTCGAAGCAAGCGAAGATGGCATGCTTTCTCGGACTGAGAGCGACAAGGGGAACCGTTTGGGTGGTGAAAAAGCGCCCTGGAATATGATTCGAACAAATTCGCATCAGACGATTTTCCTTGTTACTACCGAGGGTCGGGCAGCGGCGATTGCCTCGCTTTCTATTCCTGTTCAACGGGGCGAAGAAAGCGCCGTTCCGATGCATAAAATTGCCCCCTTGCATGCAAACGATATTTTGCAATCCATTTTCTCCTTGCCGCTTGAAAAAGCGAATTTGCCGGAACGCTATGTGATTAGCGTCAGCCGTCAAGGGATGATTAAACGTTCGTCAATTGATGAATTACCCGGTGTGTCTGCCAGTGATTTTGTTTTGGCGAAAATTAATCCTGATGACGAACTCTTTCAGGTTTTGATTTCTGACGGCACTCAGGATGTCTTATTGACAACCGCCAATGGGATGTGTATTCGTTTTAACGAAAGCGAAGTCCGTTCGATGGGTTTGGTGGCTGCCGGGGTAAATGCGATTAAATTGAAAGAGGGCGATCAGATTGTCGGGGCATCGTTAATATCAGAAAAAGACGAAGTTGCTATGCTAACCAGTCAGGGGCTTGCAAAACGTGTCCCTGCCAGTGATTTTCCGATTCAAGGGCGCTATGGACAAGGCGTAATCGGTTGGAAATTGAGCAACAATGATCAGATTGCCGCGGTTTTAGTCGGCAAACTGACCGATAAGGGCATTGCCCACTTTGGCAAAACTGCCAGCAAAGTTTTCCAAATTACCAATGCGGTTTCACGAAAACGAGCCGGAAACGGACAAGCGATTTTCACCTTGAAGAGTGGTGATGAAGTGATTGGTTTTACGACGATTACAGATTTTAGCAATTATTGGGGCGAAGCGAATTCACGCTTGTTTTAATTTTTAGTTTTTTTGTTTAGAGCGGTTTTTTCGGAACCGCTCATTTTATTTAAGGGAAGATCGGTTCAAAATCGCCCAAAATTGGCGTCGGATGAATGAGATAAACATCCAGCCAGGCTATGACGGTTGCCAGCATTTCGCGAATATGCCAAAAGGCATAGCGAGAGGGGATGTATCGAGATTGCTGAACCGGTGCGCCGACCGTCTCAATCTCAGCATGTTCGCAGAGAAAAACAGCGCGTGGCAAGTGATAGGCTTGAGTAACAACAATTACTTCGTCCAAGCCGAAAATTTCGTGGGCACGAACGCAACTGTCATAGGTGCGTCTGCCAGCAAAATCCAGCACGAGGTCTTCATCGGGAACGCCTTGCTCAAGCGCATAGGTGCGCATAGCCCCCGGTTCGTTATATTTGACTTCGGAATTATCTCCGGATAGAAGCAATTTCTCTACTTTACCCTCGTTATAAAGCATGATAGCGGCATCCAGACGGTCTCTTAGGGCAGCGGAAGGTCCTCCCTGAGCGTTTAAACCTGCTCCGGGAACTAAAACAACCCGTTTTGAAGGAACAGTTTCCAGTGTGTAAATGTTTTCTTCAGTTGCTTTTACCATTGCCAGGCGCAAACCGCCAATGATAATAACAGCAATACATAACAAGATAATAAAAATGCGAAAGAATTTTTTCATAAGGATTTCTATCGAACCAAATCTGCCAGGCGCACGTTGGTGGGGGTTAGCAAATCGCGCAAGCTTTGATAGCTGGTATCGTGAAGCGGTTCAAGTTGGGCAACTTCATAGTTTAGCATTTGGCTCAGGAGGCTCCGGCCCACAGTTTCCCGTGAAAAGTTTCGCAAAAATTCCGAAATTCGGTTTTGCAAAGTCAATTCCATTTTTGTCGAAACAGAGAGGTTCAGGTTCGGAATAATGGGAGGGGAGAGCCAAATTATCGGAACTTTTTCAATCACGTCGTTTAGGTCGCTAATCACTTCGGAAGAGGTGCGCGGATCGGCTGAGAGGGCGTAGGTCGCACCGTAAGCACAAATCCCTTTGACGTAGAGGGCGCGAATTGAGGAACTGAAGCTATAAGTCAGGACAGGGCGGTTAACTTCGAGGTTGTTTTGGGCGAGGTAACCGAGGGGAACCCAATAGCCGGCAAGCGAGTCTTCCTGGGTCAGACAGGGACGTAAACCGGCAAATTGTTGCAGAGCTTCGGAGGCAGGAACATTGGAGCTGTTTGTCGCCGGATCAAAGAAGCGTTCAAAGTCCGCATCTTGATGCCCGATAAATTGAACACCATAAGCGGTTACACCGAGATGATTGGTAACTAAAAGCGCACTGACCAGGCTTTTTTGCGATGCGAGTAAATATTCAGGCGGGGTTAACCAGGTCATATCCACTTCACCACGCTGGAGGGCGAGCTCGAGATCAATATAGTTGGCAAAAACGCGCGCTTCAAAATTAAGTGAGAGGCCTTCGTTCATGTGCATGATGACACTTTGTAAGGCTTCGGATTGGCCGTCAACCTGGGAATCAAAAATTACACCCATCACAATCGGGTTATCAGGAGAACCGAGAGGAGCGGGCGTTGGGGTGTAGGTTGGCATTGCGGTAGGCAAACCCAAATCCGGCGTGGGAGTGGTAGCATTGAACTCGAGGGTCGGTTGCCCTCCGGTCGTATTGCAAGCACTGATGAGGATGGAAATCAGCAGGGCTGTAATAAGCAGTTTCCCTAATTTTGGCATGTGAATATTTTACCTCAAGAATTAGGTGGCATTAAACACGACAGAGACAGTAAACGGTGGACGGGGAGCACAGCTAAGGATAAGGGAGATTCACCTCCTTTAAATCGGTTAAAATACATAAAAATGCATGGAGGCTAAGATGGAAATTTTGCTTGAGAAAATTAAGAAACCGGAAGATATTAATTTTATCTTTGGACAGTCACATTTTATTAAAACGATCGAAGATGTTCATGAGATGATGATAAGTCGGGTTCCCGGAATTAAGTTTGGCTTGGCTTTTGCCGAAGCTTCGGGTCCTTGTTTGGTGCGATGGAGCGGGACTGATGATGCAATGATTGAACTGGCGAAAGAGAATTCTTTTCGGATTGGAGCGGGGCATAGTTTTATCCTTTTCCTGGGTGAGGGCTATTTCCCAATCAATATTTTGCCCGCCTTGAAACAAATCCCGGAAATTGTGAACATTTTCTGTGCAACCGCAAACCCGACCGAAGTGGTTTTACTTCAGAGTGAATTGGGCAGGGCAGTTTTGGGCGTTGTTGACGGTTCTTCTCCGAAAGGGATTGAAGGTGAAGAAGAAATTGTCGCCCGTAAGCAATTTTTGAGAATGATTGGCTATAAGTTTTAGTCTGTTGCTAATGCCCATTCTCTTAAGGCTTTAAAGTTTAAAAAAGCATTGGCTCGATGGCTGTTTTGGTTCTTAAATTTAGCTCCCAATTCAGCCATTGTTTTTCTTTCTTCGGGGAGCCAAAAGATGGGGTCGTAACCGAAACCATTTTCACCGCGAAATTCCTGGATAATCTCTCCGTGAACGAGTCCATGTTGGTCTAAAATTGCATCGGGAGTCAGATAAAAGACAGCATGGCAATGAAAAGTAGCTTTCCAAGGCTGGGCTTTGCCATCCAATTTTGAGAGCAAAAAGAGGCAGCGGTCATGGTCTGTGGCAGTCGGATTTGGGGAATAGCGATGGGAATGGATGCCGGGTTCGTTG
>CAYVOY010000018.1:1396-6943 GCA_964453395.1 uncultured Anaerolineaceae bacterium | reverse complement strand
GGAGCTGCGTGATATAATTTTAGAAAATTTTAGCAGAAACTTTAATAATTCTACATGACTATGGAAAAGAAAAAATACCCCCTTCGTACAAATGTCGGTTATTTCTTAAATAAACCGATTGGATTTTCCAGGGAATTTGAGTTTGATTTTCCCGAAATTTTCATTGAACCAGAACTGAACGCCTGGAATTTTAATGGCAAGTATTCTTTCACGCGAACGCGCGAAGGCTTGCTTTTACAAGCTGATATTCAGGCAGATGTTGAGAATCAGTGCAGCCGTTGTTTGGAACCGATTAAGGTTCATACAGAGGCTCAATTTGAAGATTTATACGTCTTCGAAACGCGAATGAAAGAAGAATTGGATGAAGAAGAAGTGCCTCGCGATGGTTATATCAACCTTGCGGTACCTTTCCGTGATTATTTGATCCTTGGCGTACCGATTAACAATCTCTGTAAAGAGGATTGCAAAGGGATTTGCATCGAATGCGGGCAAAACTTGAACAACGGCAGTTGTGAACATAACCATAGGATTGAATTTTCATAATCACTATAAATTAGCTTTTTATGGCGGCAGATGATGATAAAATTTGCCGATAATTAAACTTGGGAGCAAACCATGAACGAAAACATTTTGATTGCAATTGCCTGGCCTTACGCTAACGCCGATATTCACGTCGGAAATATTACCGGTTCGCATTTACCCGGCGATATCGTAGCACGCTATCATCGCCTGAAGGGCGATAAAGTATTGATGGTTTCTGGTTCTGACTCTCATGGAACGGCGATAACGATTAAGGCGGACCAAACCGGTCAAAGCCCTCACGACATTTATTCTCATTATCATCCGCGATTTATCGAGCTCTTTAAAAAGCTTGGGATTAGCTATGATCTGTTTACTTCAACGCATACCGAAAACCATTTTCAGGTTGCCCAAAAAGTCTTCCTGACACTCTTGGAAAACGGCTATCTGCACAAGCAAGTAAGCAAGCAATGGTATAGCCCGGCGACAAATCGTTTTTTGCCGGATCGCTATGTTGAAGGTACTTGCTATATTTGTGGGAATGAGAATGCGCGGTCGGATCAATGCGAGAATTGCGGCAACGAGCTGGAAGCGGAAAAACTAATTAACCCACGTTCAAAAGTGGATGGATCGACACCGGAATTGAAGGAAACCGAACATTTCTTCCTCGATTTGTCTACGCTCGAACCAAAAATTCAAGAATTTTTGAAAGCCCGCGAAGACTATTGGCGTCCGAATGTATTGAATCAGTCTTTGGGGACTATTCAATCAGTCGGTTTGAAGCCGACCTCGGTTACCCGTGACCTTGAATGGGGCATCCCTGTCCCCTTGGAAGGCTGGGAAGGGAAGAGCCTTTACGTTTGGTTCGAAGCGGTGATGGGCTATCTTTCATCGACCGTTGAATGGGGAAAACTGCACGAATCCCCCGAAATTTGGCGTGATTGGTGGACGAACCAGGCAGCGAAATCCTTTTATTTTATCGGTAAAGATAACATCACTTTCCATGCGGTTACCTGGCCGGCAGAGTTGATTGGGATGGGCGAGGGTTTTGACGAACGGATGGGCAATCTTGAACCTGAAGCTTTGGTATTGCCCTATGATGTCCCGGCAAATGCTTTTATGAATTTGGAAGGCAAGAAAATCAGCGGCAGTAACAATTGGGCAGTTTGGGGCTTGGATGCGCTGGAGCGCTATGACAGTGACGCTTTGCGCTATTATCTGACCGTAGCTATGCCTGAAAATCGAGACAGCGACTGGGATTGGGAAGACTTTTTCCAGAGAAATAACAATGAATTAGTGGCAACCTGGGGAAATTTGGTCAATCGGGTTTTATCCTTTACCTGGAAAAATTTTGATGGCAAGATTCCAAACCCGGGTCAATTACGCGATGCCGACCTTGAATTGTTAGCAACAATTAAGGCAGGTTTTGAAGGCGTTGGCAGCAGGATCGCCAAAGTTGAGCTGAAAGCAGCTTTGGCTGAGACGATGCGGCTTGCAAGCGAAGTCAACAAATATCTGGATGTGCATGCTCCCTGGTTTGAAATTAAGACTGACCGCGACGAAGCAGCCAAATCACTTTATACGGCAATTCAGGCGATTGATTGGCTAAAAATTATGTTTGCGCCATTCCTTCCGGCGACGAGTGAAGCCTTGCACCGAATTTTGGCAAATGAGATGCAATTTTTTGGCTCGCCTTACACTCAAGTTGTGGAAGACGATCTTGGTTCGCATGAAGTGCTTGGTTTGGATGCCAGCCGGTCAATGGCTCGTGAGGGTCTGGACTTGTGGCAGCCGGTTGATTTGGAAGCCGGAAAAGAATTTTTGCAACCACAACCCTTGTTTAAGAAGCTTGACCACAGTATCGTTGAGGAAGAACGTTCACGTTTGGGAAAACCTTCGGTTTAAAAAAGTAGAATTCCATTCATATAAAATGATAAAAACCGGATATTGAATTATCCGGTTTTTTGATTGAAAGAAGTAAATTTTTCAAGAAAAAATGGCAAGTCTGCGATTATCTTTTGCATAATTGTCTGCGTTCGGTCTTGCCATAAACCGAGATTATTATCCGATTCGGATGAAGTTGCCTTGACGATATCGCTTACACCGCGAAGAATTAAGCAAGGGGTGTCATTTTTCTGTGCAACCCAAGCGATTGGGGCAGATTCCCAATCGGCAGCCGGAACTTTGAATGTTTCGATGAGTAATTTGTGATTATTGAAGTCGATGTCCTGGTCAGCCGAAGCGATTGTTGAGCGGCGGGTATTGCTGGGTAAATCTGGACCAATCCAATCTGTCTCAAGCTCGGCACTGTAATAATCGAGTGCATCCTGATAATCGGACATGCGTTCAATCAGATCGTAGATAGTTGTTTTGGTAATTAAAAGAATTTCTCCAACTTCCGCAAAGCCTTCCAAACCGCCGCAGGTGCCGGTATTGATAATCAAACGAGGATTCCAACGCTCAATCACCAATTGAGTTGCAGCAGCGCTGCGAGTTTTGCCCCAGCCCGAATGAAAGAAAAGGAGGGAATGGTTCTCAAGCTGATGGTAAAAAAATTCACCCAAGGGAGAATTCAAAAGCTCCGAAGGGTGAAGAATTTCAAGAACGGCTTGCCATTCAAAATTGGCAGAAATTAAGACAACGAAATCAGGCACAAGGAATCAGTCTAATTAGCCTATTTGCTTTTTGCCCACAGAAGCGGCATAGACAACAAAGCGTTCAATTCCATCGCAATCTAAAAGTTGATTGGCTTTGAAGTCATCAAATGCGCCAATTCCACAAAGTCCATAGTCAATCGATTCGGCACAAAGCTGCAAATTTTGGCAGACATGACCGGCGTCGATATGAATATAGCGATACGAGCGGGTGGTGTAACGCCAGGCAGTGCGGTGGATATTTGCAAGCCAAAAGAAAGTGACCGCTGAAGTGATTACCTGTTTTTGCCTGGCGCAAACTTCGTGAGCTTTCTCAATTGCCTCGGCGCTTAAATCAAAAGCGACCAGGGCATGCTGTTGGGCAATATAACGATAGAGACCGGTATGCAAGCCTTCGACCCGTTGAATCAACAGATAGGTTTCAAAGGGGTGGCGTGATCCGGCTGAGGGAACGAAGCGCATGGTAAGGGCGCGTTTTTCGTCAATATCTCGAATTCCTTGAGAGAATTTCAGCAAATAGCAGAGTTCTTCCAGGCTCATCACCGCACTTTGGTCATAACGACGAAGTGAACGGCGGTTTTCGAGGATGTGGACGAAATCACTATTTTGGGGTTCGAAGGCTGAAACATCGGGCAAGGCAATCAGCTCAGACTGCCCGGCTTCGGGGTCAAAATAATTGGGATAGGCTTCGCCCTTTTTCTCCGGTGAAAGGGGTTGGTTCTCGTGATAGGTGGCCGGATGCAACTGACGCATCAGGTCTTGAATTTCGGTCATTTAGATTCCTAAAAACGAATCATAGAAAGAACCATGCTCAAAACAATAATAATTGCTAAGATAGCGATGCCAATTTTGTAGGCTTTTTGTGCCCCGGTTTGTTTACGTTTATTTGTCACTCTTACTCCAATTCCGCCTTGATGGCGTTTGCAAATTCAATAGATATTCCTTTGATTTTCGCGATTTCAGTCGGCTCAGCGTCAAGAATACCCTGAAGGGAGCCAAAGCGCTTAATCAGTTCTTTTCGGCGGGCTGGTCCTATTCCGGGAATGCTGTCCAACTTCGATGCAAGACCGATTTTACCACGACGTGCGCGATGTGCGGTAATTGCAAAGCGATGCGCTTCGTCCCGGATGCGTTGAACTAAATAATAGGCTTGCGAATGGTCATCCAGGCGGATGGATTGGGAAACATGAGGCAAAAAGAGTTCCTCTTCTTGTTTCGCCAAACCGACGACGGCGAACTTGCCGGTCAGCCCCATTTCTTCGATGATTTCGACCGCCTGGGTCAATTGACCTTTGCCACCGTCGACAATCAGCAAATCGGGCAGGATGCTGAAAGCTTGGTCTGCTTTGTAGCCCGGGTTGTTTTTTTCTTCGTTCTCGCTGAAATAATTGTTAAATCTGCGTTTTAGCACTTCACGCATTGAGGCAAAATCGTTTGGTCCAATTACGGTGCGAATGTTGAAACGACGATAGAGCTTTTTGTTAGGGATGCCCTGCTCAAAAACGACCATCGAGCCAACGCTGGCGGTGCCTTGAGTGTTTGATATGTCGTAACATTCCATCCGGTTAGGCGGCTGGGACATGCCGAGAGCTTTTTGAAGTTCGCCTAATGCCTGACGTTGCCGATCGACGTCTGCTTTCCAACGGATTTCAAGCGTGCGCAAGGTTTCTTGAGCGTTATCGGCAGCCATTTTTACCAAATCTTTGGATTGTCCGCGTTTTGGCACGATGATTTCCACTTTTTCACCGGTACGGCGACTATTTAGCCATTCATTGATAATTTTGGCTTCTTCGATTTCCTGGGGGAGCATGACTTTGTTGGGAATAAACGTTGCCTGAGAATAGAATTGCTTGATGAATTCTTCGAGGATTTCTGGGTTTTCCTCTTCTTCAGTGCCTTCGAGGATGAAGTATTCGCGGCCAATTAATTTGCCTGAGCGAATGAAGAAAATTTGAACACAAGCCTCTCCGTTATTTCGCGCCATCGCAATCACATCGGAATCTTTTCGCTCGTTGGAAATGATTTTTTGCCGTTCAACGACTTTATCAATCGCTTGAATTTGGTCGCGGATAATGGCTGCTTTTTCATAATTTTGGCCGTCGGAAGCCTGATTCATTTCTTTGCGCAAGCGTTTCAGAACCGGCTCGGTTTTTCCTTCCAAAAATTTGCAAAGATCCTCAATCATTTGACGATATTCATCTTTGCCAATTGCCCCAATACAAGGCCCGGAGCAAAGTTTCAGGTCGTAATAGAGGCAGGGGCGCGGATCATTGCCGGTGATGACTCGGGCACAGGTCAGATATGGGAAGATTTTTCGCAGGATGTCGAGGGTTTGATGAACCGCCCATACCGAAGTGTAGGGTCCGTAATAACG
>CAYVOY010000018.1:0-1296 GCA_964453395.1 uncultured Anaerolineaceae bacterium | reverse complement strand
TTGGCTGATTTTTGAAAATACGAACGAACACGATTTTTTAAGTTGATTGCTTTTCCAACATAAATAATCGTGCCTTTATCATCTTTCATTAAATAGCAACCGGGAGACTCGGGCAAGGTGGCTAAAATCTTATCAATTTTTTCCGAACGTTCCATTTGGGTGAATTTTAACCGATAGATATAAGAAAAAGGTCAATTGCTTGGGTATAATTTAGGCAGATATGGCTATTCAAAAACTTTCTGACACAATTGCATCCCAAATCGCTGCCGGTGAGGTTGTTGACCGACCGGTTTCGGTGGTTAAAGAACTGATTGAGAATGCGATCGATGCAGGTGCGACTGAAATTCGAGTTGAAATTCGGGGTGCCGGCAAAGAATTAATTCGCGTCAGCGATAACGGCCTTGGCATTCCACCGGACGAATTGGAATTGGCGGTCAGTCGTCACGCCACCAGCAAATTGAGCAGGACGGAAGAACTTTTCGACATTAAAACGCTGGGCTTCCGTGGTGAAGCGCTGGCTTCAATCGGCTCGGTATCTCATATGAGTTTGGTCTCAAGGCCCGCTCAAGTGGATGTGGCAGGTAAATTAAGCGTTGACGGTGGTCATAATTCGGCTGTTCAGGCTCTGGCTGCACCGGTTGGAACCGAAATTAGCATTGAAGACTTGTTTTATAACGTTCCGGCTCGCTTGAAATTTTTGCGGAAAGATATCACAGAAGCAAAACATATCACCGGTTTGGTGACCCGTTATGCGATGGCATATCCGCATATTCGTTGGACCTTGATTCAGAATGGACAAGTGGAATTTCAATCGACGGGCAGCGGTAATAAGCTGGAAATTTTGCAAGCGCTTTTTGGAACACAAGAAGCAAAGGCTCTGATGCCGCTCGATTTCAGTGAAAAAGATTTGGCAATTGACGGTTTTATCAGCGACCTTTCGCTAACCCGTTCCAGCCGTAAGGATATTACGCTTTTCGTCAACGGACGCTGGGTGCAGGACCCAACGTTGACAGCGGCGGTGATTCGGGCTTATAACACGATGCTGATGGTGGGGCGTTATCCGGTGGTGGTGCTGTTTTTGACTGTGCCCACTCATTTGGTAGATGTAAACGTCCATCCGACGAAAGCGGAAGTGCGTTTCAGAGAGCAGGAGCAGGTTTTTAGCGGTGTTCAGCGGGCGATTCGGAGAGGCTTGCTGGCTTACACACCAATTCCGGATTTGAACAGCCTGAATTTATGGGGAAAGCAGACCTCGCCAACGATTCCGACTCAATTTGACCAAAATTTTGAAGTGGT
>CAYVOY010000017.1:12584-14507 GCA_964453395.1 uncultured Anaerolineaceae bacterium | reverse complement strand
GTATAGGGCGCGAACTACTGCGCATAGATGTTTTGGTGAGAGTTTGCGTGTTCCGGATTGAGGCAACATGAAAATATTATAACAGCGGACGGTTTTCATAGGGGAAACTTTAAGATAAAACATTGATCCTCAATCGCAAGTATCGACTGAGTAACATGGCTTAGACGAAAGCAGATTATCCAAACACGAGCAGGAAGGTGGCGATGAGGATGAGAGCTAAGCCGAGTAGTTCTTTCTTCCTAAAGCTTTCCTTTAAGAAAATTGCTGAAAAAGCCATGGTGAAGACAATTGAGAGTTTGTCAATCGGCACGACGATGCTCGCTTCGCCGATTTGCAAGGCGAAGTAAAAGCAAAGCCATGATGCGCCGGTGGTGAAGCCGGAAGCGATGGTGAAACCAAGGTCTTTTTTATCCAGCCTTTTCAGCTCCTGGCTTTTTCCGCTAACGAAAACCATCAGGAAAGCTAAAACCAAAACAACGGCGGTTCTGATGGCGGTGCCGAGGTTGGATTCAACGCCACTAATGCCAATTTTACCCAAAATGCTGGTCAGACTGGCGAAAATCGCTGAGAGTATAGCGTAGATAATCCAGCTTTTACTTTTGGTTTCATCCGTGGATTGTTTTTTCTGAATCATGAGCAAAGTGCCGATCAGGTAGAGGACGAGGGCGAGGATTCGCCAGGGGGAGATTGGTTCGCCCAATAAAGCAAAAGCTAAGAGAATCGTCAGGACAGTGCTTGATTTGTCTATCGGTGTGACTTTGTTGACTTCACCCAGCTGGAGGGCTTTGAAATAGCAGAGCCAGGAAAGCCCGGTTGCTATACCGGATAAGACTAAGAAGAGCCAGGTTTTTGAGGAAATCTCGCTAATGGTTGCTTGCGAGCCGACAATCAGAACCATGATGATGGAAAAGAATAAGACAACCACCGTGCGGATTGCTGTTGCGACGGTTGAATCGGTATGTTTTACCCCAATTTTTGCCAGAATTGTGGTTAGTCCGGCGAAGAAGGCTGATGCAAGTGCGATGCCTATTGCCATGTTTTTTAAACTCCATATGTGAAGGATTATAATCCTCTCATGAAGTTTGGGGAATAGGCTACTGGGGATTGTGAGCTAAAAGGAGCAGGATATGGAAAATAATAAAGCCAGATTCAAGCGCTGAATCTGGCTTTCGTTAGGTGTGCAGCGGTAATTATTGCCGCAACATTTCTCCCGCCAAGACGGTGACGGCTTTGCCGCCGACGAAGACGCGGTTGGGAGTGATGCGCAACCAAACTTCTCCGCCACGGGCAGAAGCCTGATAGGCGCGCAGGTTCGATTTGCCAAGTTTTGCTT
Source organism: uncultured Anaerolineaceae bacterium (assembly GCA_964453395.1). Lineage (GTDB taxonomy): Bacteria > Chloroflexota > Anaerolineae > Anaerolineales > Anaerolineaceae > Mesolinea. Next base: position 13,174 of record CAYVOY010000017.1, on the reverse strand, counting down.
CCCAATAGGGACCTAAGGCACAATGCGCCATGCCGGTTACCGGGTCTTCGGGGATGCCGTCACGCGGAGAGAAATAGCGCGAGATGAAGTCAAAACGCGGGTCGTCGCTGATGGCGGTGATTGCCAAGCCTTCGAAGTCGAGTTTTTCGATTTGTTTGAAATCAGGCACAAAAGAGCGGATGTGTTCTGCGGAGGGCATTTCTGCAATCAGGGTATTGGCATCGGAAACAAAAGTTGCCAAAGGTTCCGTGCCTAAAATGTTGAACAAGCCATCAGGAATGGGACATGGTTTAACATTAAGCCGGGGCATGTCAAGTTCGATTGTGCCGCGGTTGAAGGTGGAAGTGATAATGCCGCTGCGGGTATGGAAGTTGATGATCTCATCAAAGTCGTAAAAGCCAAATTCATAGAGGATATGGGCGCTGGCAATGGTCGCATGACCACAGAGGTCAACTTCAGTCGTGGGGGTGAACCAGCGAAGTTGGTAGTCGTGACCTTTGGGGAGCAGGAAAGCGGTTTCGGGGAGATTAATTTCCTCTGCGACGGCTTGGAGCCAGCTGTCTTCACGAGCGCTTTCCAACAAAAAAACA
>CAYVOY010000017.1:0-12574 GCA_964453395.1 uncultured Anaerolineaceae bacterium | reverse complement strand
AATGGTTTCACCGCGAAAGCATCTACCTGATAAAAGGGATATTTCATTTTCGGTCTCCTTTAGTCACATTTAATCAATTTTACCCTGAAGTTCGGGGAGCGGGGAACGGGAAACAGGGAACCAACAATTCTCATTATGAAATAAATTGTGGAATATATACAGGGGTAGGGGTGGCTTCCAATCAAGAATGCTCAATAATCTCCCTGCGGTAGGGCGAGGTTGAAAGGTCCTAGAACATTGAAATCGGCTTACCTTGCGCCCTTTAAACCCGCCTTCAACACCATTCACTTATGAATGCAAATAAAACACAAAAAAACACCGTAAAAGTGCTTTTCAGGGTACATAAATGGGAAACTCAGGTTTTAAATATCTCACTGGAAAAACAGCCACCCAAAAATCGGCTACAATGCAAGTGAGGTAAATATGAATTACTTTACTTTCGATTTCAAATTGTTCTACGCTCTTATTTTTGGCGGATGGCTGATTTCACGTCTATGGCGGGCAATCAGAGGCGGCAAGCCATATTTTTGGCGCGAAGCTTTGCTTTGGTTGTTATTTTTCTACACTGCCTTTTTACTCTACCAAACCTTTGAGCCTTTCGCAATCATGCCCAGCAAACTGGGGAACCATATCAATCTTGAGCCTTTTGCGGGCATCAAAAAAATGATTAATGTCGCTTTGGAACTCAATCATCTGCCCACTTTTTTGATTGTCTTCATTAATATTGTCGGCAATGTTCTGGTCTTCTCACCAATCGGTTTTGCGATTCCTTTACTCAGTAAAAAGTTCAATAACCCTTGGTCAGTAATCATTTTAGGTTTTCTGCTCTCTTTATCCATTGAATTTTGCCAACACTTTTTTGTCAACCGGGTTTTTGATGTTGACGACCTCTTTCTCAACACCTTAGGCACCTTAATCGGCTATTTCTTCTATTTACTCCTCAATCGAAAACAGAGGAATAAAGAATTATTCCAAGATATCAGGCAAACTGAACGAGCGGGTGGTACGGCTTATGCTATGCTGTTTGTGATTTTTGCTATGCTTTCCGCCATAGTCGTCTACCAAATCGGCTACCAACAGTTTCTACAAATTGTGCAATAAGCGATGGAACTAAGTGTATAGTTAATACGTCTTAATAGAGAAAGAACTCTAAAAAGTGAGGTTTTTATGAAAAAGAAAATAATTTTTGGCAGTCTTATGGCTCTGGTTTTGATCATTTTAGCGGGCTGTAATGTGCCTGCTGCAAATACTGAAAGTGACTATGCCAGCACGCAAATTCATCTGTTTGCCCAGGCGACATTGACGAAACGTGCCGAAGAAGCGGGTATTGTCCCCGAAGCGACAGAAATTCCGACCACAGAATCCACGGATGAAGCAAGCGCAACCGATATTCCGGCGACGATTGTCCCTACTCAAGTACCGTCAACTTCAGTTCCTGTCGTCCCGGTTACTCCTGTTCCGGCAACTCTGGTCCCGACTACTCCGTCAGGAACGGGCAACAGCATCAATTTTGCTGCCGGTACCACCAACGGACAGATAAAAGATAACATTCCGGCAAATACAACCAAACGTTATTCTGTTCGTTTGCTCCAAAATCAACTGACTGAAGTTTCGCTAAACAGCACCAACACCGCTTATATTGCGATTACGACCGGGAAAGGGCGCAAGTTAGTCGATTTTTCAAACAGATGGACTTGGTATCGCGATTATGCCAGTGAAAATGGCGATTGGTATATTGATGTTCAAACCGGTGCTTATGCCGCGGACATCACTCTGAATGTGATGGCTCCTCAACGGCTTAGTTTTGCAGCCGGGAAGGATACCTTAACCGGCAAAGCCACGATTCCGGCTTATTACACCCACAATTTCGTGCTTTGGGCAAATAAGGACCAAACAATGCAAATCAACCTGAACCCGGCTGACGGCTTGGTGCTCAGCATCTACAAACTGGGCGGTGATGTTTTGCTTTCAGCAGGAGCAGGAAGAACGAGTTTTGAAGGCAAATTGCCGGTTGCGGGAGATTACATTATCGATATTATAAACACCAGTAATCTCAATCGCAGCGTTGATGCAACGATAACTATCAGGTAGTTTTCAATTTAGTATAAAAATAGAGCGTATAGTTACGCTCTATTTTTTTGTCTTTGCTACTTGCTCTTCAGACGGTCGAGCTCTGCAATTTGCTCGCGAACGAATTGCTTTTGGTGTTCGGTATCGATTGCATACGGGATTGCCCGCCGAACCCAAGCGATTGCTTCGTTTGCATCCAAACCGAGCAGCTCATGTGCCATGATGGTTGCGAAAATACCGGTGCGGCCGATGCCGGCATGGCAATGGATGACGATATTTTTGCCTTGCTTGATTCTCTCAATCGCCTCACCGATGCTTTGGTTCCAATGATTAAGTGGTGGGGAAGAAAAATCGGGGACAGGGTCAAAAATCACCTCAAAACTTGCTTTTTGATAGCGGTCGAGCAAATTTCCACCTGTATATTTTTGGTGTTCATGCTCCTCATTGAGGACGATGACAGTGTCAATTTTGTTTTGCAGATAGAGGTCGAGAACCTGATTCTCAGGGTCAAACATTGAGCTGCCCGGGGTGGGGGAACGAAAAGCCTTGCCCTTTTGCCCGAATGGCAACTCGCTAAAGAGCTCTGGCATCGGATGGGCTTGAAAAGGCGGAAGTTTGAGCGCTCCGTCTTTGCCATGGTCGAACTCAAAAGTGCTGACAACCGCATCGACAGGAAGTGGTCCGTACAGATGAGGGAAGGGCATTGCTCCACCCTCCAGATTTTCAAAAACGAGGGGAGAAGTTAGCCGGTCGGGGTCGATTTCGAGCACAAGCAATCCCGGAAAACCGCGATAGAAGCGATTAGCCGTTTCTTCGATTTGATAATGGTCTGAGCAATGGATGAAGCCGTCCTGTTGAAAAGCGGTGGGGATATATTCGCCCTTGGCTTGTGCCTCATCCCAGGCGGTTTTGGTTGTGATGTGATAGATCATGCTGACCTCAATTTTGAATTAATTTTGGTTAAGTATAGCGTAGAACAGGTAACAGGTAACAGGTAATAGGAAACAGGTAGCGGAGAACAGTTAACAGGTGATAGGAAACGGGGAGCAGGGAGCGGAAAACAGGTAACAGGTAATAGGAAACAGGAAACGGCAAAAGCAATCAGCAAAAAAGAGCATGGCCCCGATTTGCGCCAATGCTGTGAGTTCCGATGAATTCCAACTTCCCGCTCCCTGTTCTCTTAGGCTACGAAATTGCTATAAATATTAATCTAAAATAGACCTTAAAATCTTTACATCATGTTATACTAAATCTGTTGAACGAATTGTTCAATAGGAAAAGATGGAAGTATGATGAAAGCACATGTAAAAGAAGATGTATGTATCGGATGTGGCGTCTGTGAAACGATTGCCCCTGAAGTTTTTTCTTTAGAAAATGGGCCGGTTGCTGAAGTAATTATGAATCCCATTACTGCGGATTCTCAGGCAGCTACCATTCAAGCCTCGGAAGAATGCCCTGTAGAGGCAATTGAGGTTGAAAACGGAGACGATGATCTCCCTGTTGAATTGATAACAACCGAAACCGAAATGGTTGAGGTTGAAGAATCAAGCCTAATTAATATTTCTGAAAGGAAAGTTATAATGAGAACTACTGTTGACCCTGATCTTTGTATTGGCTGTGGAATTTGTGAAGGAATCGTACCCGAGGTTTTTAGCCTCCTGAACGAGCCCTACGCAGAAGTCCTTTTGGACCCCGTACCCGAAGAGTTTTATGATGCTGTTCGCGAAGCTGCAGAAGAATGCCCTGAATCGGCAATTGCAGTTATCGAGGAATAAGCGAATAAGCTTACAGACGACAACGACGCCACCGTAAACCCGGTGGCGTTTTGTGTTTTACAAGCCTGCTTTTAAAATTATCTTGGGCAGGCAATTCTCTATGCAAGCGCATCATGCCTTTACAGGTTAAATTAACCCCTCTTTTTTGAAAAGTCTAAGCAATTAACCTTCGTAAGTATCTCCAACCCAGTCGCCAATTAACCAATATTTGAAATCGCGATGATTATGGGTATCGACGGCGGCAACAATGCCATAAACCAGGGCTCCGAACGGCACGAGCGTCAGAATCAGGGCAAACGGGAAAAGACAAACGCCGACAATCACAAAAGAAAGCACAAAGGTAATTACCCAGGCAATCGCAGCCAAAATCGCTGCACCAAAAAAGAAAACTCCCTGGAAAATAAGTGCTTGCAAAGCCTGGTAAGCAACATATTTGGAACGGTCTTTATAAGCGAAGTAAATCACAATCGGTGGCAAAAGCCCCAAAAAGCCCGTGATCAAATTGAGCAATATCGCCAAATGAGAAAACATTGCCAGTGTCCGTTCTTCGGATGGTTCCATTCCTGAGACAGTGGTATAGGTGGGATTGCTTTCTCCGTCAAATTGTGCATCAATAATTACGGGATCAGCTTCTACAGAATTCTGGTTTTCATTAGAATCAGTCATAAATAACCTCACTTTCGCTCTATGCATCAATTATAAAGGGAAGCCCAGTCACTGCCAAGTGACTTTCATACTTAGCGTTCATGGTACAATATTTGCAATATTTTCGGCACGATTTATCAGGAAAAAAGATGAAAGAAATTTGGGAAAAAATTAAGAAATTCAACTGGTTTGACAGGCGATTGATTACAGTCATTGGGATTGTCGTACTCGTTTTCTTAATGATGGATTTTAATAATCGCATGACCACTATGTTTCGTCTGAACAACGAAGAAGCCGGTTTGCAAACCCGCATTGCTGAACTCGAGGCTACCCAAGTCAAACTTCAGGATCAGATTGCCTATGCCACCTCCGAAATTGCTTTGGAGGAATGGGCGCGCGAGGATATGCGCATGATTAATGAAGGCGATAAACCCATCATCTTGCTCCAGCCCGGCGACTATAAACCTGAGCCGACACCGACACCTCAAATTGAAAATGTCGTCCCCAGTCGCATCGAAATTTGGAGAGAACTGCTCTTTGGCGATGCTGAAAGCAACTTTCCTTGAGGCAAGCCAATCTTTGTAAAAGTTGTTGAAATTAAAGTAAAGAGAGCCGCTATTTTTTTAGCGACTCTCTTTTGTTTATGCCTGAAAACTTATTTCTTTCTTTTAGTAATCCAGTTGTAGATAACTAAAACCAGAACGGCACCACCAATTGAAACCAGGAAAGTGGTCAGGTTGAAACCGGTGGCCATAGAGACGCCTGTAATGAGACTGGTAATCCAACCACCCAAAACGCTGCCGAGGATACCAATCAACATATCAACATACCATTTATGATCAGTTTTCATCAGATAAGAGGCGGCCATGCCAGCCAATAAACCAACGATAATTGTAGTGAAAAATCCCATAATTAAACTCCTTTATTATGCATGAGGGAATTGGGCTTCGACTAATCGGCGAAGCGCATTAGTTGCATTCTTAACGCGAAGCATATCGCGCGGATTGCCATTACTGATAAATTTACCAATGATGCCACCACCACTGAGGGTATCAAGTTTGTATTCAATCTTGACTTCATCATTGTTTAAGCCGAAGAAACCACCACTCGGACGCAGATTGAAAACGTGTTTGTCGTCATCGCCATCCAAATCGGTCAGGATTTCGAGTGTTTTTTCGGGGACGAATTTGGTAATTTCGGCGGTACCTTCTTTTTGTCCATCGCTCCAATTGATAACTACGCCTTCTGCCAACGGGCGAACGTTGGAAACGCTGTGAATATAGGGGAACCACTTGGGCCATTGATTGGCATCGGTCAGCACAAGCCAGGCATTCTGGACGGGTGTGTCGATTTCCACTTCTCTTTCAAATTTTGACATAATAACTCCTAATCTTTCTTTTCGTTGCCGCACCTATGCGACAAGACTTATTCTATAACCAACTGCAACAATTACACATTTTTTGCATAAGTTTTTACTCTGCCGAAGCCTACGGCTCTGGTTGAGTTGTCATAAACTTCGAAACATCAAAGACCGTGTCTGTGTTGTTGGTCATCACCTGGGGTAAAACGCCCGACCATTTGGTCAGGAAAAGGTATTGCAAATATTCCGGGGTAAGGGCACCGGTTTGGTTCAGTGCTTTTTGTGCATCTGCCTGACCTTGAGCCCTGGCAACTTCGGTTTGCGCTTCAATTTCTGCCTGAGCTAATTTCTGCTTGGCAGTTTCAACTTGCTGTTGGGCAACCTGTTTTGCTTCGATTGCATTCTGATATTCATCAGAAAAATCAAAATTGACGATGTTAAAGTTTTCGACGATGATGTTATAACGTGCCAATTGCTTGGTCAGATCTTCTTCAGCAGCCAGCCGGACTTGATCACGTTTGGTGATCAGCTCTTCGGCGTCAAACTTTGCGGTTACCGCTTTGAAAGTGTTTTGAATCGCCGGCGCAACAATGATATCGGCATAATTAGCGCCAAGATTTTGATAAACTTCTTTGGCTTTGCTGCCGTCCAAATGATAGTTAACCGCGATAACTGATGTAACAAGCTGCAGGTTTTCAGACATAGCCGTCGCCTGAACTTCATCTTTTTGCGTTCGAATATTCATTGTTTGAACTGTTTCAACAAAAGGGATTTTGGCATTGATGCCGGGATAGACCACCCGATCTACCGCACCAAAGCGCAGTACAACGCCGATATTACCGGCTGGGATTTCGTAGAGCGTCGCGCTCAAAATAATCACCAGGGCAAGGATTATAACAATCGGTATAACGATTTTCTTTATGTTTTTCGGCGCTTTAAAAGCCGATTTACTTGAATCTGACGATGTAAACTTTGCGTCGTACATTTTTCACCTCTTTCTCTTTCTGTTTTATTAAAGCAGAAAAGTATAAGAATGATAATAGAATCGGGGAGCGGGAATCGGGGAGCGGGAAATCAGGAAACAGGAAAAAGGAAACAGGAAAGCTTGTACCGACAAGACTCTATAGAACCCCGTCCGTACGGATGATTAGTCTGAGCAATTGAAATATTTCGCCGGGTTAAAGTTGAGTAAAGATTCGAGAATCTCGCTTGCCAAGCTGAAATCCTGACTTTTGGTTACCGGATTTGGCACAGCGATTGCCTTGATCCCAGCCCGATGAGCGGCTAAAACTCCATTTTGTGAGTCTTCCAATACAATCGCATTTTTGGGCTGAACATCCAATTTTTCCAAAACTTTCAAGAAAATGTCCGGGCTGGGTTTGGCATTTTTCACTTCGTCTGAGGTGACAATCGTGTCAAATTTTTCCAGCAAGCCTAAACGGCTTAGATGCGTGTTTACCCATTTGTCGACCGAACTTGAGCCGATAGCAATCAGATAGTCTTCTTCCCGAGCGCGTTCAATCAGTTCCAAAACGCCCGGCAGAGGCTGCAAGCTTTGGGCATTTTCGTAAGAAATTGCCCGCATATGGCTGCGAATTTCTTCTACATCGCGGTTTTCACCGGGGCGTTCGGCTAAAGCTTTGGCAGGGTCAAAACCATGTGTGCCATCCGAGCCAATCACCAGATTATAAGATTGCTCATCGAAAACCAGCCCATGTTCAGCGTAGAGCTTCGTCCAAATGACGAGCTCTGCGCTTTCGGTATCGAGAATTAAGCCGTCAAAGTCGAAAATGATGGCTTTTTTGCCCGATTTAACTTCTGCCATGGTTTCTTCCCCAATAGCCGGAACGCAAGGGCTTTACATCTTCGATAGTAATAAAGGCTTCCGGATCGGCATCGAGGACAATTTTTTCAATTTTCGTGACATCTTTGCGGCGGACGGTCAAACTGCTCATCTGGACGGGTCCGTCTTTGCCAACTGCGGGGATGGCGGTTACGGCAAAATCTTGTTCGCGAAGCGCTTTGGTGACCGAATCGCCCAAGGTTTTGCTGACAATGCTGATATGGCTGAAGCCCATCGCCAGTTTTTGTTCAATAGCCATGCCCACCACTGTTCCGGTCGAAAAGCCGGCTGCATAGGCAATCACATAGAGAGGATTGGACAAATCATTTAATACAGCTCCAACGGTCAGCACAAAAAGCACAGAATCAAAAAAGCCAAAAATCCAGGCGAGAACTTTCTTTCCGCGCATGGTCAACATAAAACGTAATGTGTCAAAGGTTATCGAAACCAACCTTACGACAAAAATCAGCAAGGCGGTACCAATTGCCTGCCAAGTAAATATTTCTGCAAAATTAAACATATTTTCTCCTTCAAAAAAACGCCTGCAAATCATTCACAGGCGTCCTATATTATAGTGCTTTCTCTTCCGCTTCCAAAAGAAAGGAAGAGACTCTTGAAAACTTAATCTTCTTTCGACGTTTTAATCGCCGGAAGGTAATATTTGGTCGTATATTCTTTGACCATGCGAGTCATTGAGAATGCCGGGGAATTGCTGCGAATAGTTTCTTTAATTCGCTCAATCCAGTCACCGGGCAAGCCGTCAGCCGAACGTTTGGTGTAGTAGAGCGGCACAATTTCGTTTTCAACCGTGTCATACAAGCTCAAGGCATCCGCTTCATCCTGCAAATCGAGGTTGTCATACTCACGGTTATCGCCGATAGCCCAACCGTTTTTGCCGTTGTAGCCTTCTGCCCACCAGCCATCAAGCACCGAGAAGTTCAAAACACCGTTCATTGCTGCTTTCATGCCGCTTGTGCCGGAGGCTTCGCGAGGACGGCGGGGCGTGTTGAGCCAAATATCGACACCCTGAACCAGATGGCGGGCCATGTCCATATCGTAATCATCCAAAAAGACCAGGCGTCCGCCGTTGCGCGAATCTTTGACGCGGCGATAGACTTCCTGAATCAGCAATTTACCAGGTTCATCGGCAGGATGGGCTTTCCCGGCGAAGATGATTTGGACGGGATGTTCGGCATTGGTAACGATTTTCATCAGACGTTCATAATCGCGGAAAACCAGGTTTGCACGTTTATAAGTTGCAAAGCGGCGGGCAAAACCAATTGTCAGCGCCAGAGGATTGAGCAAAACACCACTGGCAACCGTTTGGACGGGGTGAACACCATCCTTTTGCCATTCATCACGGGCACGGGCGACCATATAACTACTCAGCTTGCGCTTCAGGTGAATGCGCACGCGCCAAAGTTCGGCGTCTGGGATAGCGTCGATGCGTTCCCACATTTCGGGATCGTCCAGGCGATCTTTCCAGTCGATGCCCAAATAATTTTCATAGAGGACAGCCATGCGACGAGCAAGCCAGGTTCCGGTGTGAACACCGTTGGTGACATAGCCAATCGGCACTTCGTCTGCGCTTTTTTCAGGCCAGAGGAATTGCCACATATCACGGGAGACTTCACCATGCAGTTTGCTGACGCCGTTGGCATATTGCGAAAGGCGCAAAGCCAAAACCGGCATGCTGAAAACCTCATTCGACCATTCGTTTTTGATTTTAGCCAAATCCATAAATTGGTCGCGGTTCAAACCGAGATTGCCCCAATAGTGAGCAAAATATTTATCCACCAACCAAGTGGGGAATTCGTCATTTCCAGCCGGAACAGGGGTGTGGGTTGTGAAAATGCTTGACTTGCGAACAATTTCTTTGGCTTCTTCCAGCGTTTTGCCCTCTTTGTTCATCAATTGCGAGATGCGTTCGAGAGTTAAAAAGGCGGAATGACCTTCGTTCATGTGGAAGATTTTGGGATCGTAGCCGAGAGCCTGCAAAGCACGCAAACCACCAATGCCGAGCAGCATTTCTTGGGAAATGCGCAGTTCGGGGTCGCTAATGTAAAGCTTGTCGGTCAGCTGGCGGTCTTGAGGACTGTTCTCGGGGATATTCGTGTGGAGCAAAATCAGAGGAACGCGCCCAACCTGAAGTTCGTAGAGGCGAGCCCAAACCGTTCTTCCGGGAAGTTCAATGGAAATTTTGATTGGTTCGTGATTTTCATCGTAGAGCTTGACAATCGGCATGTCATCGAATTTGATTTCCATGTTTCTGGCTTCTTGCCAACCGTCTTCGGTGATTCGTTGAGAAAAGTAACCGTAAGTGTAGATAAAACCAACTGCCACTAAGGGCAAACCGAGGTCGCTGGCTTCTTTCAGGTGATCACCCGAAAGGATGCCCAAACCACCGGCATAGACCATAAGTGATTCATGCAGACCATATTCAAATGAAAGATAAGCAATTTTGTCATCTTTGTTTTCAGGGTAGGTTGTGTTAAACCAAGTATCCTGGCGTTTCATGTAGGCGTCAAAATCTTTGACAATGCAGTCATAACGCGAAAGGAAATAATTATCCTTGATTAAATCTTCAAATTTGCTTTTCTCAACCGAGCGCAAAAATGTGATGGGGTTGTGGTTCGATGTTCGCCACTTGAGCGGGTCGATGTTTTCGAAAAGTTTGGCAGCTTCAGCGTTGCCCACCCACCAAAGGTTATGAGCCATATCGCCCAATCGTTTGATGCGATAGGGCAAGTCGAAACTGTTGGGATATTCCCGAATGATTTTTTTATTCATATCTTCTCCTGAATTGCGGGTGTAAAAATTGCTAAAATTTCATTCACTCTGGGGATTATACCCACAAAACGAGGTCAATTTTACGTGAGTAGAGGCAAAAAAGCCAGCAATTGGTTGACGAATCAACTACACAGCTGACAATTACAGCTTCCAGTCCCCTGCATTTATGGCATAATTAGTGTATTCAAGGAGAAGCTATGCAAACACTTCATATCATTTCACACACTCACTGGGACCGCGAATGGTATAAGACCTTCCAACAGTTCCGTTTACAACTTGTCCACCTCGTTGACAACCTCCTCATTATCCTCGATCAAGACCCCAATTATCAATATTTCATGCTCGACGGGCAAACCATCGTCCTTGAAGATTACCTGCAGATGCGAATGGACAAATTGCCAGAATTGCAGAAATATGTTCGCGAACAACGGATTCTGATCGGGCCCTGGTATATCCTTCCCGATGAATTTTTGGTTTCTCCCGAAGCAATCGTTCGCAACCTGCTGATTGGGAAGCAAGTTTGTTCTCTCTTTGGACAGCGCATGATGATTGGTTATATTCCGGATCCCTTCGGACATATCGGACAATTGGCTCAAATTTTCAACGGCTTCCATATGGATACTGCCAGTCTTTGGCGCGGAGTTCCCAAGGGCACGACAACGCTTTTCAATTGGGAAGCCCCGGACGGAAGCCGCGTTTTGTTGGCGCATCTCTACGAAGGCTATGGCAATCTTTTTGATTGGCCTCTGAAAACTCCCGAAGAAAGCCAAATCAGGCTTGACAAGGAAACCGATTATTTGGAGCCCTTCAATCTGACCAGCCACTATTTGATGATGCGTGGCAGCGACCATTTGGAAGCGCGACCCGAATTGCCCGAAACACTGGCTTTTTATAACGAACATCAGGATAAACGCAAGGCGATTCATTCGACCCTGCCGGCATATTTTGCAGCTGTCGGAAAAGAGCTTGAAGAAAAAGGCATAAGCTTGCCGCTCCTGAAAGGCGAGTTGCGCGACCCGGAAAAAGCACACCTTCTGCCGGGCGTCTTTTCGGCCCGCATGTGGATTAAACAACGCAATCACAACAGCGAGACTTTAATGGAGCGCTGGGTTGAACCTTTCTGCACCTGGGCTGAGCTAATCAAGCGTGGCGATGCGGCTTTTGGTCCGGTCAATATGCACGAGAGTACAACCCGGATTAACGACCCCGACCAGCTGATTCATCAAGCTTGGAAACTGCTGATTTCCAACCAACCGCACGACTCCATTTGCGGTTGTTCTGTTGACGAAACCCATAATGATATGATCAGCCGTTTTGATCAGCTTGACCAAATTGCCGAAACGCTAACCGAGCAAAGTTTGAGTGCAATTTCGAGCGAAATCAATACCGAGGGCCCGGCTGTGGAGGGAAAATTCTCTGCAATCACAGTCTTCAACGCCGCTCCTTATCCTAAGACAGATTTGGTTTCGGTTAATCTCGAAATGCCCAATGAAAATTTTGCACCGCGAATTGTCGATATTGACGGAAATGAAGTTGAGAGCGAATGGCTTTGGGAAGATCGCATCCTGCTGGAATCGAACACTTTTGAAGCCTATAAGCTTCCGGATATGCTTCAGGCGGTTCTCAAAGATGGTTTCAATGGCAAACGCCTGGTTCGCATCGCTTTTGATTACGACCCCGACATGCCTTTCATCGACACTGAATTCTCAAACCTAATAGAACCGGAATTGAAAGATAGCGAAGAGCTTTTAGGAGAATTAAACGCTTTCCTGTCCAATTTTGCTGAAGACGACTTGGTTAGAATTAAATATTTTGACTCTGCCACAGCCCGAGTTAACTTCCTTGCCAAAGAGGTCCCAGCCCTTGGCTATGCCACTTGGTGGGCAGTTTGCGAAGAAGCTGAAGACGAGAGTTTTGTTGAAATTCTTGATCAAGATGAGGATGCAGAGTCAACGGAAAGCATTTCGAACGAATTCTTCACACTTACCCTGACCGGTGAGGATGGCAGTTTTAGTTTGTTTGACAAAGTAAACGGTCTGACTTACCAAAATTTGAACACTTTCATCGACCGCGGCGATCGCGGTGATGAAT
>CAYVOY010000016.1:12734-14757 GCA_964453395.1 uncultured Anaerolineaceae bacterium | reverse complement strand
CCTGGCTTTGCTTTTATTTCGCTTTGCAGATAGGCGAAGCGAGCATCGTTGTACCAATTGACAAACTCTCAATAGTATTCACCATGGCTTTTTCAGCAATTTTTCTGAAAGAAACATTTAGGAAGATAGAACTTCTTGGCTTAGCCATCATCCTCATTGCTACCTTCCTGCTCGTGTTTGGATAATTTGTTATCGTCTAAGCCATCCTAATCATTCGATATTTACGATTGTATCCGCATTTATATAAGAATTTTGCTGATTAATTAGGGCATGATTCACACCTTTTTACATATTGAGAATCGTTGTTTTATCTTAACATTTCCCCTATGAAAACAGTCCCCTGTTATAATATTTTCATGTTGCCTCAATCCGGAACACTCAAACTCTCACCAAAACATCTATGCGCAATAGTTCGCACCCCATACCCCAAAGGAGAAGCACTGTGGAACTCTTAAAACAAAAAATTCTGACCGATGGCCGTAACCTCGGCAATGGTATTCTCAAAGTTGATCGTTTTATCAATCATCAGGTTGACCCCATTTTGATGGACGAATGCGGCAAGGAATTTGCCCGCCTGTTCAAAGACAGCCCTGCCGTCAAAATCCTCACCGCCGAAATTTCTGGCATCGCCCCCGCCTTGATGTGCGGCAAATATCTTAACTTGCCTGTTGTCTATGCCCGAAAAACCAAACCCATCACCATGCCCAGCGAAGTCTACATCACGGTTGCCCCCTCCCACACCAAAGGCCACAAAACCGAACTGATCGTCTCCCCCGAATACCTGGGCAAGGGCGAAAAAATCCTGATTATCGACGACTTCCTCGCCTCCGGTGCAACCATCGCCGGCTTGGTTCGTCTTGCCGAAGTTGCCGGAGCCGAAGTAGTCGGCATCGGTACCCTGATCGAAAAAACTTTCGAAGGCGGACGCGAATTGCTCTCCAAATTGGGCGTCCCCATCCATTCCCTGGTCTCAATTTCTGCCATGGACGACGACACAATCGAATTCACTGACGAATTCGCAGCATAGAGGAAAAATGAGCGATCGCATTGTCATTCTCGATTTTGGCTCCCAATTCACCCAACTAATCGGCCGCCGCATTCGCGACATGCACGTTTATTGCGAATTGCTGCCCTGGAACGCGCCTGAAGCCGAAGCCATTACGCCCGAAACGGTTGGCATCATCCTCAGCGGCGGACCCCAGTCAATTTACGCTGAAAACGCCCCCTTCATTCAAGATTACATTCTCAAGTCAGATTTGCCCATTCTCGGCATCTGCTACGGTATGCAAGCCCTCGCCCATCAGTCCGGCGGAAAGGTCGCCAGCAGCAGCGAGCATGAATATGGACTAACCCGCCTTGAAGTGCCCGTAGAAAACCCCATGCTTCATCTCGGCGAGCAAAAAGTTTGGATGTCGCATGGCGATTACGTCCAAAAATTGCCAGATGGCTACATCGGCATCGCCCATACTGCCAACACGCCCTACGCCGCCATGGCAAATTATGCCCAGTCGCGTTTCGGCTTGCAGTTCCACCCCGAAGTCCATCAAAGCCAGTATGGCAACGAAATGATATCTAACTTCATCCTGAATATTTGCAATGCAAAACCAGCCTGGACATCCAAAAATATCATCGAAGAAAGCCTTGAGCAAATCCGCCAGCAAGTCGGCGAAGGCCGCGTCCTCTCTGCCCTCTCGGGTGGCGTCGATTCTGCCATCACAACCGCCCTCGTCCAGCGCGCCCTTGGCGACCGCGTTACCGCCGTTTTCATCGACACCGGCTTAATGCGCCAGGGTGAGGCGGAGCAAATTGAAGCGAACTTCCGCCCTATTTTGGGCGATAATCTGGTGACGATAGACGCTTCAGAGCGTTATTTTGCCCGTCTAAAAGGCGTTACGGACCCCGAAGAAAAGCGGATTGCGATTGGAGAATTGTTTATCCGTGAGTTCGAAGCCGCCGTTCGCGACCTTGGCAATTTTGAGTTTTTGGCGCAAGGCACGATATATCCGGATGTGATCGAATCGAA
>CAYVOY010000016.1:5919-12634 GCA_964453395.1 uncultured Anaerolineaceae bacterium | reverse complement strand
TTGCAACCGTCCGCCATGCCGATGCGATTTTGCGCGAAGAGCTTGAAAAAGCCGATTTGATGCATGTTTGGCATGACGAAGAAGGCAACACCCACGGCAGCAGCCAGGCTTTCGCCACGCTTATCCCGGTGAAAAGCGTCGGGGTGATGGGCGACCAGCGCACCTACGCCGAAACCATCGTTTTGCGCGCCGTAACCTCTGTCGATTTCATGACCGCCGATTGGGCTCGCCTGCCGATGGATATTTTGGCGCTCATCAGCAGCCGGATTGTCAACGAAGTCAAAGGCGTGAATCGTGTAGTCTACGACATCAGCTCCAAACCCCCGGCAACGATAGAGTGGGAGTAAATGAAAGCTTCCCAGCAACCTGCAATTGAGCAACGAGGAGATTCGACTAAAGGAAAGAATAATCACACGCATCGAATCCTGAGCCTGATTGTCATAGTTGCGGCAATTTACGGCTCAATACGAACAATTTATTCAGACGGTACATCCAATTTTAACACCTTGCTTTACTTCACAGTGATGAGCAACCTTGCCATCGCAGGCTTTCACTTGTACCTTCTCTATGCAGAAAGGCGCGAACTCCGCGATCCGTCCTTCCGGATCCCCCAGGGAATGCACACGCTAAAGTACGTCTTAACCATCTCAATTGCCCTGACCTTTAGTGTTTTCTTTGTTCTGCTTTTACCGGAATATGGCTTATCGGTTTTGTGGATGCCGGGTAATTTGTCCACCCATCTCATCGCCCCAATCGCCGCGATTTTGGACTATATTTTCTTTGAAAAGTCGCACATCAAGCATGGGTTTACATTGCTCTACACGCTCATTCCGCCCTATGCCTATGTTGCCCTGACCCTGGTTCTATCCCGCCTCGGTGTGCGCTACGCCGAGGGCGAAATAGTGCCCTATTATTTTTTGAATTACGAAAAA
Organism: uncultured Anaerolineaceae bacterium; assembly: GCA_964453395.1. Lineage (GTDB taxonomy): Bacteria > Chloroflexota > Anaerolineae > Anaerolineales > Anaerolineaceae > Mesolinea. The sequence goes on along the minus strand of CAYVOY010000016.1, from coordinate 11,702 downwards.
CTCGGCTGGTTGCGATTCTCTGAGCACGGCCCCGGCGTCATCTACTGGATTTTGATTATTAGTGTCGTCATGCTGGGCATAGGCCAATTAATCCTAACCCTCAACACCTGGGTGCAAAAGCGAAAAGCTGAAGCATAAGCGACTCTCAAACCCCTCGATTTCGAGGGGTTTGTGTTTATAATTAGATATATTTTAGACCTGCAGCCTGACAATTCTGCGGGATGTGATTGAAATGCATATTGATAGCGGAGTTATTAATATTATTAATTGAGCATTGAATAAAGAATATGCCATTAATGGGACGGGCAAATTAGCGTTTAAGGAAAACTCCAAATAATAAAAAAGTATAATGTTTTATCAAAAAGGCACAAAATATTGAAGGAGAAAAATGGCAAAAAACATTGATCCAAGGTTAAGAAAAATTGGAGATTACTTAAAATTAGATGATGGGGCAATATTCATTATTCCAGAGTATCAGAGAGCGTACTCATGGGAAATAAAGCAATGCGATAAACTCTGGCAAGATTTGGATGCTTTTATTGATAGTGGAGGTACAGATCCGTATTTTTTTGGAACCATAATCATTAATTGTCAGGATGACGATACTAGCCTCAGTTTGATTGATGGACAACAAAGAACCATTACATTTATCTTGTTGTTGAAGGCTTTGCTAGTCAAATTGGAGAATGTAATTAAAGATACAAAAAAAGATGACGACTCCCTAAGATTAACTAGTGCTTTAGAAAAGAAAAGAGATAGGATAATAACTATACTATATAAGGCTTCAGACGAGGAAGTATTTGATATTCTTGGTGATTTCGAAAGGGCAAAAACAGAAAACATTCTCGAGAATTACTCAATCAACGAATTATATCAGTCTGAATTAATGACAATCATGAAATGCTCTAGCTTTGATGAAGCTGAGAAAAAAGTTGAAAAAATCAAGTATAAACAAAAAGACAATAAGTACACTAATTATTTTCGTAATTTTAAGTTTTTTTATGAGAAATTAAATGATCTTTCAGCTTCTGGAATTAATAAGTTTGCGGAATATATTTTAGATAAATCAGAAATAATCGAAATTCGCAGTTGGAATGTTGAACAGGCTATTACTATGTTTAATTCCTTGAATTCTGATGGTATGCCTTTATTAGATTCAGATATTATCTCAGCGAAGCTCTACTCAAATTCTGGAAATGACAGAGAAGTTTTTAATAAGAAATGGTCTGAACTTAAAAAAACAGTATCTAATCTAGAAGAGAATAGGATTGTGGATTTAGATTCTATTTTAATGCAGTATATGTACATTAAACGTTCTCAAGATAAAGAGTATTTATCTGACAAAGGTGCAGTTAGCGTAACAACACCCGGACTTAGAAGATATTATACTGACGATAATAAAATTCTTTTGGAAAATCCATTACGATTGACAGCACAATTATTAAAAATCGCAAAGATTTGGAAAGCAATCTACGAATACTCAATTGTTCAATTATGCTTTAAATTCAATGAAAACATTAAGTTGTATTTGATTTCCTATCTTTTCCGATTTGAGTTAGATGAAATTAGTGAAAATCTGGTTGAAGAATTTGCAAAGAATTTGGTTAAACTATTTTCCGTACTTGAGTTAGTTGATACAGGCTATTCAAGTTCTAAATTTAAGACGTTTTTATTTGGCTTAAACATAAGCCTTGTTGACAAGGATGTTAATGTAGAAAAAATCAATGGAGATATTAAGACGCATATAAACAAAAATTGGACGAAGGAGGATTTAAGCGCAAGTATTCTTGCCTACAATAAAAACTCGTTGGTTTATCTAAATGAATATATTTCTTGTAAAGGTTGCAATAGAGGATTTGTTTTACCAGAAAAGTATGAGATTGAACATATTATGCCCAGAAGTGGTCAAAACATTGATCAGATAAGGAAAGATGCGGGCATAGAAGAAAGGGAAGAGTTTTTATCTGTGGTGAATAAACTCGGAAATAAGATTTTGCTAGAAGAAAGCGTCAATCGGTCTATTGGTAATGCATGGTTCAGAACGAAAATTCAAACATCAATCAAAGACAAGATGGGATATAAAGATAGCGTTTTTTGCTTGCCCACCAAGCTTGTCGAAAGCAATTGTTCGGATCCCCAACCTACTTGGACTGTCAATAACATCAATCAAGAAACAGAGAAAATCGCCGATCGAATATCCGATTTTATATTCTATATAAATGAGAGGATCTAATAAAATTTGACAATGTAATTCTCAATATGAAAACATCATGATTCGTTGCCCTAATATATAAGAATAATACAAACATATATTTTGCAAATTATCCGATATATACAAGTGTAGGAGTGGGTCCCAATCACGAATGATCAAGCGTTCATAACCCAGTCAGACTCTCCTATGCAAGAAGTGCAAATACACATTGAAAAGCAAATTATTGCCCTGATTCCGACGGGATATGCTATGACCTTGTCAAGAATCTGGGGTGTACAGATTGATGATTTGGGTTGTATTGCAGGTTTAACCCCTCCGCCAACCACCTGACCGGATAGCGTAAATTTTTTTTCTCACAGTTATTGGAGTTGTAAGGTAAACATACGTCCGTGTTACACCGCTCGCTTCGCATCGGGTGCTATTGAAACCCAGCCGTCCATATTAATCTTTTTTTGTTTCCATTGGATTAGATACAACATTGTTCAGGGCGAGGTTTTTAGATGTTTAAGCGTGGAGATTATTTTGTAAAATTCAATCTTCAATACCACCCACTTCATTCGGCTACGATGCCCGCCTTACCCGAACGCAGGCGAATTGAATGGGCGCATTGCTTCACAATCACAAGTCCTAAAGCCCATTCAATCTCGCTCTACATTTGTTTTAAACGAAAATATTAATTGTTATTATTTTCCTTAAATCAGTGATTCCTGCCTATTTATTTTTCTACTTCATTTGCCCAGGTTTTCAGTTCTTCTACAGACTCATCTGATTTAAGCACTTTTCCGGTTAGCAGTTTGGCGCCTTCACAAGAAGGAAGCAATTCTTGATTGGTTTTTCCGATACTGCTGCCCAAAGATGTTGCAAAAGGCACAATTGTTTTTCCTGAAAGATCGTAGCTTTCTAAAAAGGTATTAATAATGGTCGGGGCGACGAACCACCAAATGGGAAAACCAACATAAAGAACATCGTACTGTTCCATGTTTTCAAGCTTTTCGGCAATTGCCGGGCGAAATGATTTATCGTGCATTTCCTTCGTGCTTCGGCTCTGTTCATCATTCCAATCCAAATCTGGCGCTGAATATTTCTCTACCGGTTGAATTTCAAAAACATCTGCCCCGATGGCTTCTGCTAATTTTTTTGCGACCTGCGCTGTGGTTCCGGTGGGTGAAAAATATGCAACTAATTTTTTGGTCATTCTAATTTCTCCTATATTTAACTTGTTTATAAAAGCATTGTTTGCTTCCCCAAATTATAATTGGTTTTGAATCCCGATCCTAACTCAAGATAGACAAGTTGTTTTCTGCATCCGCAATTCTCATTGTGAAAAAATCATGAATAGTTGTCCTAATAAATTAGCAAAAATCAAACAATACCTTTGTAAGTCAAGTATATATACAAGGGTAGGGGTGAGTCCCAATCACGAATGCTCAATAATCCCTAACATAGTCAGACTCACCCTTGCAAGAAGTGCGAATATAGCTTGAAGAGCAGCATATTGCCCTGATTCCAACAGGGCGGGTTTTCCTAATTGAGCAATTTCAATACCACTCACTTCGTTCGGGTACGATGCCCGCTCACGTCTTGAACCCGCCCTTACCCTGTTAATATTTTCTAAATAATTATTGTTATGGTCGGATTAGCATCTGAGATGGTTTCATAAATATTTTTATTAGTGATGAATCCAGTTCCATAATAAGAATTGCGATTTTATGCCTACAAAGCTTAGACTTTGCTGGCTTCCTTCGTTATAATCATCCAAATAAGCTTTGTAAAAGCTTTTAACCATTAAAGGAGAAAAAACATGCAAAAATTTAATTTCAAAGATTTTTTCCAGACACCCGAGAGCAAAATTGCCAAGCGAGTGATTTTCAAAGACGAAAAAGTCATCGCTTTCATTCTCAATATCGCCAAAGGTGAAATGCTGCCCGGCCATACGCATGGTGAGGTCAGCCTGTTGCTCCAAATTTTGGATGGCAGTGCCACGGTTATCACCGATGGCTTGGAAACAACGCTCGAACCAGGCGAGTTGATGAAGGTTGAGGGCAGTGAGAAGATGCAAGTTATTAATCAGGGCGAAAGCACATTGCGCCTTTTTGTGACAATTGCCCCGATGGGTAATGAGGCTTTTGCAAAAGACGCCGACATTTGAGGCTAAAAAATTATTCGCTAATTTCAGCTTAGGAAATTAGCGAATTCTCCAATTTCATGTGATAAAATTTTTTGGTTAGGAAAAACACATGAAAACAATAATCAGCCTCATGCTCGTACTTATGTCCCTGGTCGCTTGCACCCAGCAACCGGCTCTTCCCGCAACGGAACTTCCGGCAACGGATCAAAGCGTCAAAACCGCTTTCGAAGCACTCAACGGTCAAACTGCCGCCAATGGTCAACCTTATATAGAAGTCCATATTCCGGAGGACAGCCTTTTTGTACCGATCAACGAAGAAGACGCTCTCCAGCTGCTCGAGTCGGGCACGGGCGTTCTCATTTTCGAATTTCCCGAATGTCCCTGGTGTCGCAATATGATGCCGGTGGTTGACGAAGCCGCCAAAGAAATGGCGCTGAGCAAGCTCTACACCTTCAATATTCGCGAAGAGCGCGACCAAATCACCCTCGGTGATGATGGTGAGCTGGTTGTCGTCAATGAGGGCACAGAGTTTTATCGCAAAGTGCTCGACCTTTTAGGCGAAAGCGCTTCGGTCTATGAGGGCTTGAATGATGAATCGATTCGGCGCATTTATGCTCCGACAGTTTTCGTGATTGTGGATGGCGAGGTTGTTTCAAGCCATGTTTCCACGATCGATTCTCAAACCGACCCCATGGTCCCACTCACAGTAGCCCAACATCAGGAGCTGCTCGATATCTATAAGGGCATGTTCGAAGTCATCTCCCCGGTCTGTTTACCGGATGATGCCTGTTAGGTTCCGGAATTTAATATCAAAAGCCAGGTTCTAAAAATTAAAACCTGGCTTTTTTGTTTTCAATTTAATTTAAGAGGTATGCGATTCGCGCTCTAAATTGCTTTTTTCTCTCGCAACTCAGCGATTTTTTCCGCGTCATAACCCAGATATTTGCCCAAGAGTTTCTCGGTGTCTGCGCCTAAAAGCGGGGCGGCTTTGGTTATTTCGCCCGGGGTGCGGCTGAGTTTAATCGGAATACCGGGGATGCGCGTTTTGCCGGCGACAGGATGGTCAATTTCTTCAATCATGTGGCGGGCAATCACCTGAGGATTTTCCAAAACTTTGTCGACCGTGTTAATCGGTCCGCTCGGAATGCCGTTTTCATCGAAAATTGCTTGCCATTCTTCTGCAGTTTTTGTCAACATTTTTTCGGCAATTAACGGACGCAGTTCAAGGTAATTCTCACTGCGTAGCGGATTGCTGCGGAAGCGCGGGTCATCAACAAGCTCATTGAGCCCAAGTAAATCGCAAAATGTCACCCAAAGCCGGTCGTTTCCGATAGCGACAATAATCTGAGCGCTTTTGGTGGCAAAGGGTTCAAAAGGAACAATCGAAGGATGGCGATTGCCAATCGGATGGGGCACATCGCCGGTATATAAATAGCGGGTGAT